>MVRP01000027.1 GCA_002067405.1 Syntrophorhabdaceae bacterium PtaU1.Bin034
GTGAGAAGTAAGACAACCTTTGAATTATTCACCGCATGATCCTCCTTTGGAATTTTCTATGTGACTTCTTATTGTGCTGGACATATTCGTTGTTGTCCCCTACACTGGGTTTATTAGCGCCTCTTTACAGAGAGAGGCTACGGTGAGGAGGTAAGCTTATGAAAATATGGAGAAAAAAAAGATCGTAGCCGGTTATTGCCGGGTGAGCACGTTAGAGCAGAAGAAAAAGGGCTATGGAATCGAGATTCAAAGACGAGAGATCGAAAGCTATTGCAGGAGCAATGGCCTTGTTGTTGACGACTTCTACATTGATGAAGCCAGAAGCGGTGCCACCGAGAACAGGAAAGCGTTGAGAAGATTGGTAAAGGATTGCAATGCCGGCAAGGTAAACGGGATCATTATCTCATCTTTAGACAGGCTATCCAGGAACCTCCGTTTAACTGAGAACCTCCTTTGGGACTTCGACCGCTTGGGCGTCACCATCTTCATAGCAGATATGCCATACTATGACGGAAACAACAGGAAAGATGTGTTAATCAGGCAGATAAGAGCGGCAATAGCCGAGGAAAACAGAAAAGAGATTATCGAGCGGCTAAAGAAGGGCAGGGAAGAAAGGATCAGAAAAGGCAGGATGGCTGGCGGGACGATTCCTTATGGGTATCAGAGAATCGGCAAGGAGATAATAAAAAAACCCGGCGAAACCGGGATCATCAGGCTCATATTCTTCCTCCGCGACCAATTAGACAGCACTCGGAAAATAGCAGATTATCTCAACGACTTGGACCACCGAAGAAGAAACGGCACTCCCTGGACCCAGAGACAGGTCTGGGCCATATTGAACCGGGAAGAGTTATACAAAAAAGGGATTGTCAGATACGGGGAATCGCAGGGCAAAAACCCTGAATTTATTGTTATTTGAGGGTTAAGTCTCTCTTTGTAAAGACAAGCTGAAGTCTAAATATGTATATCTATGAAGACGGAGGGAAGTCAAGGGAAATCAGACTTGCTGCGCCACCATCATCGTTCTCGTTTTTATTTATAGAAATTCGATGATTCCCAGGATAAGATTTTTCAAAATGACAAAGCTGATTATTTTGCTGAAATGAGGGTTCCTTATCCATGGAAGGCATTAGGCCCGAAGATTTAGGCGCAAAGGGGGAAAGCTTTTTTAGGATTCTCTGCAAGGACATTGGCTTTGTTGTCAACCAGGCGGATGACGACAAAAAAGGCTGGGATTACGAAATAGAACCGGCTAACCGAAATATTGTTGACTACTCAACGCAATCTCATCCTGTATATAGAATTCAGGTTAAGTCGACCTCTACTGGAAAGAATAGTATTTCCATTGCCTATTCGAATCTATTTAACCTGATCAAGTATAATGGCGCTTCGTTTATATTTTTTGCTAAGTTTTCAGAAGGGAAGCTCGGTGCTCAAAGTGCTTTTCTTTTTCATGTTGATGAATCTTTTGCAAGAACAATCATGAAGGAAGTGAGAGAAAAAGAAGTCGAAGATAAAAGTTTCGCGCTCAACAAGAGAAAGAGAACGATCAAGATAAATAAATTTCAGGAAATACAGCCTCTAAATGGAACAGGATTAAAGACAGCGCTTGAACGCAGCGTAGGCAACAATTATTTAGCGTATGCAGAACAGAAGATACGGTACCTCAAGGAGTTTCAGAAAGAAGGTCAAAAGAAGCAATTCACCATTACATTGAGAAGCAAATCCGCTTTAGAGGCCATGGCTGATTGTTTTCTTGGGTATGACCAAGAATTCAAGACGGACACTAAATCCTACAATGCGCCATTTGGCATTCCTGACAGGAAACCCTTTTCAGACATCAAGAACCACGCATCGTCAATAAAGCCGATACATGATCAGCTGCCGAAGACAACAGTTTACTTAAGAACATCGAAATTCGGAAAACAGCTCGAATTCAATGGAGTGCTGTACGCAGTGCCTAAACAGTTGCCTAGAGCCTTCGCCAAAATGCGGGTAGCCACGTCCTTATTTGACGTGCTTATTGATCTGGGCAATATGCGTTTTAGTATTAATTTCCAAGATATCTTTAATGCCGACCTTAAGGTGCCTCTCAAAGAATTGTATCAAGTGCTTTTGTTCTTGGAAGAAAGCCAGAATGGTAATGAAACATATGTAAAGCTCAAAAGTGG
Source organism: Syntrophorhabdaceae bacterium PtaU1.Bin034 (assembly GCA_002067405.1). Next base: position 2,172 of record MVRP01000027.1, read on the forward strand.
GCAGGCGGAAATGCCCTATATAAAATTTGGCACGCCGAATCTTGAAACACTTCCTGCTGCTTCTCATAGCATCTTCAAGGCGGTTGAAGCGACATATCTCAAATGCTGTGATCTTAATGTGGATCAAAAAATTATTTCGACTCGGTCTGTGCTTGAACGGCTTGGTCATTTTCAATTATTGAGTTTTGTGGGGTCAAACATACGATCCTGAATATGTTCTTGAATTTGAATCAACAGGAAATGGTCCTTTAGATAGCAATGCGGTATTATTTAAGTCCTTTATCCGATTTGAAGAAATCACCCTTGGATTTATTAGCGTTTTCTTTGGTCGAATTGAACGCATTCGGGAAAATACATTTCTTGGGCGATTTAATCGTTCTGAACTCCTCGGTGATTATGTGTTAGAGGCTTTAATTGATGCAGATGGAACTCTTGAAGCTGAATGCGATGGACATGTGGACGCTTTATCGAAAAAAGGATTTATAGTATTAAAATAGTATCGGAGAAAAGGACTAAATAGCTGACAAACTACAGATGACAAATCTATAAATGCCTGCAATCCCCGCGCCGCTCCTCCCCCGCCTTGGTTCCCCCCTCTGGACACCCCTCTCCGAGGCGCCCCTACCGTAATCTGAATCCCCAAAGCGGGGAAACCCATCCTTCTCCACCGGACTTTCGGTAAGGATGCGGCGGAGCCTCTTTTGGGAGATGATAGCACTGCCCACGGCCCCCGGACAGCCCTTCGGGGCGCGGGAATTGCAAAAAGCTCAGTACTCTTGCCTCTCTTGACAAACCCATACAATCATATATAATCGTATATAGTTAACTGCATATCCAAAACAAGACTATGAATAACAAATTCGACAAAAGACTCGCCACTATCCCTTCCGAGATCATCACCAAAATAGCCCGGATCGATGAACTCAAAGGACGGTGGATCGGTGGACTACAGCTTAATCCCCAGGCCTTGGGCCGTCTCAAACGGTCTGTTTTGGTGACCTCCACGGGTTCTTCTACCCGTATCGAAGGGGCCAAGCTCTCTGACGAGGAAGTGGAAAAGCTGATGATGGGCGTTAAAACCAAGAGGTTTGCGGATCGAGACGCACAGGAAGTGCAGGGATATTTTGATTTACTTCAGAACCTCTTTGATTCCTGGAAGACCATCAAGTTCAGCGAGAATACCATAAAGCATTTCCATAACGAACTCGTGAAGCACGTGGACAAAGACCAGCGACACCGGGGCGACTACAAGAAGGTTGAGAACACGGTCGAGATGTTCGACCGCAGTGGTAAAAGCCTGGGCATCGTGTTTCAGCCGACCAAAGCCTACCTTACTCCCAAAGAGATGCAGGAACTTATGGAGTGGACTGAAGCGGCATTTGTCCAGAAGAAATATCATCCTCTTCTTATCATCGGCAATTTCCTCGTAGAGTTCCTCAAGGTCCATCCCTTCCAGGACGGCAATGGAAGGCTGTCCCGCATCCTCACCAATCTCCTTCTCCTCAAGGAGGGTTATCTTTTCGTTCCTTACGTTTCCCATGAGAAGCTGATCGAAGACAACAAGAACGACTACTACCTTGCCCTCCGCAGACGTCAGACCACCTTCGGCAAGAAAAAGGAAGATATCGTTCCCTGGCTCGACTACTTTCTCGACATTGTGCTCAGGCAGTCAGAAATGGCAATCGGACTCTTGGAGACAGAAGACGTTGAGAAGCTGCTCTCTCCCAAGCAACTTGTTATCTGGAAGTATATCCAAGACAAAGGAGAAGCGGCACCTCTTGAAATCAGCCGGGAAACGAAAATAGCCAAACCGACCGTGATTCAGGCCCTCAACAGGCTCATGAAGCTTGGGAAGATTGAAAGGATTGGCATGGGGCGCGGGACGAGGTACCGGAAGCGGTAGCTCTTGGCGCTGGCGGGCGCAGACCATATAATCGGATATAATTCAATATGGTTTGGAATAGATGATTTATCCGAAGTCGTGAAGCCGGCGGAAACGAACCGGATTTACTTGGTATTTCATTTCTCATGATATACGCCTACAGTATATTATGAGAAATGAAAAAGACCGCCCATAATGTTCTATGAGCGGTGGGGGCTTTGGTGGGAAATCCAAAAGAACAGGGTTGATTTTAAACAGTTTTTATCGGGTAGGTGAAATCAATACAAATTGTAACTACGCAATAACAAAGAACTTTTTGTCAGCGACACCGACTTCAAAACCAGTAGCTTTTCGGTAATTTTCAATTTCTTCTTCATGATTTGCGCCTTAGATTTGCCGTTGGGGGGCAGGACCAGTTAATAACACGAAGGGAGATATTTCCGGTTTTGGGGTAGGTTTTGGGGTATGTTGTGTTTTTTTAACTCATATAACGTAATGATCACTGTTCCGCTATACAGCGGGAGATTACAAACGAATCCTTCCGCCGGATGGACGAGCGTATACGCCAAAGCCATTAATGCGAAGGGTGATGTCGTAGGGGGTGGAAGCAGGGCTGGTTCTGAGCAGACAAGAGGTTTTCTTTACACGGGCAACAACACACGGAACTTATGCCGCCCGGCTGGCAGGCGGGAGCCTGGGCGGTCGATGTCAACAATAAAGGGGTGGTGGTGAGAAACGGCTTCCCGGTTAAGTGGAGCTCGCCGCCGAGGAAATCCTTTCTGTACGACGCACGGAAAGGCACCTATACAGAATTGATTGCGCCTACAGAGGTTTTTCGGGTTTGACCTTCGGCAAGGACTTCTTCGTTGATATGGTCCTCGCCCGACGGCGTCACGTGAACACAGCGCTTCTCCAGCGGCAGAATGGACGGTTTCGGTGATATCGCTTACAGCAATGGCATGTTCGTAGGGTCGGTGATATAAGAGGCCGGGGCCTCGTAGCCCCGGCCTCTTGATGGTAATTACTTGTGAAGTTATTGGCCCAGGTTTGCTTTGAGTTCTTCCAACCTCTTGCTGAGTGCTTTCGGCAGCCGGTCGCCGAACCGGGCATAGAACGTCTCTATCTCCGCTGCTTCCTTCCGCCATTCGTTGATGTCTACTTCGAATAGCTTGTCAATCGTGGAGCCGGGCAGTGAAAGCCCCTGGAGGTCGAGGTCATTCAAGTGAGGCATCAACCCTACGGGTGTTTGTCTGGCATCCACCTTCCCCTTTATTCTATCGACCATCCACTTTATAACCCTCGAATTGTCCCTGAACCCCGGCCAGATAAACTTGCCTTCACCGTCCTTCCTGAACCAGTTGACGAAGAAGATTTTTGGATTCTGGGTGGACTCAGCACCCATTCTTAACCAGTGGCCGAAATAGTCGGCCATGTTATAGCCGCAGAAGGGAAGCATTGCCATCGGGTCTCTTCTTACCAGCCCTGCCTGACCGGTAGCGGCCGCAGTAGTCTCTGATCCATTGGCTGAAGCCCTGAATACTCCGTGCTCCCAATCAAACGCTTCGCACACGAGAGGTATTGTATTCGATCTTCTGCCTCCGAATATTATTCCGGATATGGGAACACCCTTCGGATTATCCACCTCAGGAGAAAGGGTCGGGCAATTGTAGATGGACACCGTAAAGCGGGAATTGGGATGGGCCACATTGGCGCCGCTCTTTTTGTCGTAGGGTCTTCCCTGCCAGTCCAGCATTGGTTCGGGAATATCGTCCGTCAAGCCCTCCCACCAAGGAGAATTCGTCTTCTCGTCAAGGCCGGTATTGGTAAATAAAGTGGGGTAGAATTTATTGTTCCTGAGTGTCTTCATCATGTAAGGGTTTGTCTTATCGGATGTGCCGGGCGCCACGCCGAAAAACCCGGCCTCAGGGTTTATGGCGTAGAGCCTGCCATCCGGGCCTCTGTTGATCCACGCGATGTCATCACCCAGGGTCCATACCTTGTAGCCCTCCATTATGGGATCGAGCATTGCGAGGTTTGTCTTCCCGCAGGCAGACGGAAACGAACCGAGGAGATAGGTGATATCGCCCTCAGGGTCCTGAACACCCATGACGATCATATGTTCCGCGAGCCAACCCTGCTGATATCCCAGGTAAGACGCAATGCGAAGGGAAATGCATTTCTTTCCGAGGAGGGCGTTCCCTCCATAGCCTGATCCGATGCTCATTACCAGGTCATCCTGCGGAAAATGCATTATATACCTTTTCTCGGGATCCAGTTCGCCGATTGAGTGAAGTCCCTTCACGAAATGCCCTCTGGAATTGATAATATCGAGGACCCTCGCGCTCACCCTGGTCATAATGTACATACTGACCACCACATAGACTGAATCGGTTATCTGAACACAGGGTCGTGCGTAGGGTGAATCGGGATGGCCCATCATGTAAGGGATTACATAAAGGGTCCTGCCGCTCATGCAGCCGTCAAAAAGAGGATTGACCAACTTCAATGCCTCTTCAGGGTGCATCCAGTTGTTGTTGGGACCCGTATCTTCCTTCTTCGGCAGGCAAACGTACGTCAGATGTTCTGTTCTTGCCACATCCGTCGGATGACTCCTGTGAAGATAAGAATTGGGGAAAGCAGCAGGGTTGAGAGGCTGAAAGGTATTGTGAATCCCTATCTTCTCTTCTTTGATGCCCACATTTACAAGGGCCTTCATTTCTTCTTCCGTACCCCGGACCCAGTATATTTTGTCGGGCTTCGTGAGTTTCGCCTGTTCCTGTACCCATTCTTCCACGATATCCGCCACGGCAACCTCCTGATAGTCGAATTTTAAGCGGAGAATTTTAACACACCTCTTCCTGACCGATCAAGTGAAGATCGATCAGAAAGAGGCAGTTTCTGTTGTTTGCTGCTCGCTTGAGAACTTAGATTCTTGGTTCCTGACCCTGCCTTATCTTTTTCTTGATAAGGTCTTTTCCCCTGCTTATGTGTTTCTTGACAAGCTTTTCGACCTCTCGTCCATTTTTGGCCTTTATGGAATCGAGCATTTCCTTGTGATCCTGCACTGCATACCTGTCTTTTCTTCCGAAACGAAGGATGATTACACGATAGCGATACATGTAGTCACGAAGGTCGCCGAGAAGCGCGTAGAGGCGGTTGTTCCTGGCCGCCTTGTACAATGTGTCGTGAAACTCGCCATCCAGCCGTATGAATTCGTCGGCATTCATGTTCTGAAGAAGTGCTTCTTGCATGTTTACGATGTCTTCGAGCGCCTTTATTTCGTGTTCCTGAATTCTTGTCGAGGCGAGGTTGGCTGCGTAACCCTCCAGGAGTGACCTGAGATTGAATACCTCTTCTACCTCTTCCTCTGATACGCCTTTGACCGCAAAGCCGCCCCTGGGCAGTCGATATATCAGTCCCTCTTTTTCGAGTTTCTGTATCGCTTCCCGGACCGGCGTTCTGCTTGTCTTCATATCTTCCGCAAGCTTTTCTTCAATCAGCCTTCTGCCGGGCTCGAACTCCCCGCTGATTATTGAATCTTTGATGCCGTTATACACCTGTTCTCTCAAAAGTCTTTTCTTCTTTCGTTTCCGATTCTCACTACTTCCCTTGTTTTGGTTCATGTTCTCCTCCTTTGGACCTTTCTCCATGGGATTCGGTTACCTTATTACTATGCCATACTTTATCGCAAATATCTATCATGTTGCATACAGCTTTTGTCAAAAAGGTAAACAATTTTTTTACAGAATGGGATAGGGTTGCAAACCGAGAATCTCGTTATGGTATTTTCAGATGAACATTATTAGGCTTCCATCGTGGCAAAACGGCTTGATCCTTCTGTTGATTTTAGAAGAGTATTATTGTAGATTTAACAAGTTTTTTTGGAGGGACTATGAGCAGAGTTTTCAGCGGCATCCAGCCGACAGGCGATATACATATCGGCAACTATGTCGGAGCAATAAGGCAGTGGGTATCCCTTGTACACAAGTATGAATGCATCTACGCGGTGGTTGACTATCATGCCATAACGGTTGAGTATGAGACGAGTGACATGAGGCAGAGGACGCTTGATACGGCGCTCATACTTCTGGCCTGTGGCCTCGACCCCGAGAAGTGCCATGTTTTTGTCCAGTCGCACGTTATTGAGCACACGGAGCTTGCCTGGATATTCAACTGCGTAACCCCCATAGGGGAAGTGGAAAGGATGACGCAGTTCAAGGACAAGTCGAAACAGCACAAGGCAAACATCAACATGGGCCTGATGGATTATCCCGTGTTGCAGGCTGCGGACATACTGGTGTATAAGGCCGGGTTTGTTCCGGTAGGCGAGGATCAGGTACAGCACATCGAGCTGTCCCGGGAGATCGCACGGAAGTTTAATATCAGGTTCGGCAATATTTTCCCGGAGCCCCAGGCAATTCTGTCAGCCGCGCCCCGGATCATGGGCACCGAAGGAAAAAACAAGATGTCCAAGACCCTCAACAATTATATCGGTGTCCTCGAAGAAGAGGGCAGCATTTGGGAGAAACTGAGAACAGCGGTAACCGATGTGGCGAGGATACGACGCAAAGACCCGGGCAATCCGGAGGTATGCAACATCTACACTATGCATCGCGCGTTTTCTCCTGAAGAGATGCTTCGGGAGTTGGACAGCGGGTGCAGGAGCGCGGGAATCGGCTGCATCGATTGCAAGAAGATCCTGCTCAGGAATATGATGGCCGAGCTCACGCCAATCCGCGAAAAAGCGCTTTCAATGAAGGATCATCCGGATTACGTGATGGATGTGCTGAAGAAGGGGGCGAGGGAGTGTAGCCGCATGGCGGGGGAGACCATGGAGGAAGTACGTTCAGCCCTCGGCCTTCTCACAAAGCCCGGCGCCTGAGGCAAGTATCGGGAAATTCTTCCAGAATAAGACCGGTCAACTTGTTGAAATAAGCTTCTTGCGTTGTTGCATGCGGTTTTAGATCATCGGGCAGAAAAAAGTCAGGGAGTCCGGTATTCCTATCTATTCACTGTCTTTGTGAACCGGCCGGAAAAATGTTTATAATAAGAAGATGATGCCTGAGTTTCCTCAATTTAAGCCGATCGAGCTGGACGATCGTGAGTTTGTTCAGAAAAGACTGTGGGAATACCAGCCCGAGACGTCTGAGCTCAATTTCACCAATCTGTTCATATGGAGGTCTCATTACAAGCTGCTCTGGTCCGTTTATCGCGATTGGCTTCTTATTATCAGCGAAAATGCCGGGAATGGTCTTTGTGCCCTCCCCCCTGTCGGTGTTTCACCCCGGATGGATGTAACGCAGATGCTCCTCCAATGGATGACGGCAGAGAAAGGCATTGCAGAGCCGGCAATAGACAGGGCAGACAGAAGGCTCGTTTCCGAGTTGGAGAAATGCGGCGAATTCGTTTGGGAGCCCACGAGGAACCACTTCGACTATGTCTACCGGACCCAAGACCTGGTCGAGCTGGCGGGGAAGAACTACCGGGCAAAACGGAATCACATAAATTATCTGCTCCGATCTTATAAATTCACCTACGAGGCGCTCAATGAGAGCCATGTTGATTCGTGCCTCGGCCTAGCTGAGAACTGGTGTGACCTGCGGCGATGCAAGGAGGATTTGAACCTCCTCGGTGAATGGGACGCCACACGGGAAGCGCTCACCAATTTCAGGACCCTCGGAATGGTGGGTGGAGTAATCATAATTAATGGACAGGTACAGGCATTCACGCTTGGCGAGTTGTTGAACGAGCGAACGGCGGTCGTCCACATAGAGAAAGCGAGCAGTGAGATCAGGGGGCTTTACCCTGCAATAAATCAGCAGTTTTGCGAGAAACAGTGGCAGAATGTGCCATGTATCAATCGGGAGCAGGATCTGGGAGAGCCGGGGTTACGGGAGGCCAAGCTTTCCTACAATCCGGAGAACTTCGTCGAGAAGTTCCGCGTAAGGCTGAAATAAGGAAACACGGTCAAAGCAGCAACCCAGCCTGCCCTTCTCGCATGCCTTCCCAAATCAGGTTTTTACCTTTTTCCCCAGCTTCTTTTCGACAGATTCTATCTTCTGGGCCAGCCTCCCGCCTTTTCCCTTTCTGATATCGAGCTTCAGCGTTGCATAAACCCTGTTGCAGTCCGTCTCAAGCCGACTATATGCATCCGCAACTATCTTGAGCGCCTTTTCGAGATCGTCGACCTCGATCACTGTCCCCATCGGTGTGAGCCGGTAATCGAGCTCGCTTTCGTCGAACATTCCGATGATCCTGCTTACCCAGGCGCTCATGCTTTCGCCTTTATCCATAGGGAACATGGTGAGCTCCATCAGCACCGACATAAAAGACCTCCTTCTTTTAGCTGTTTAGCCGTTTTTTCCGGTGTTCATCCTGCCGAAATGCAGGTGCTTTCCATTAATCTCGGGCGCTTCCGTCTGAACCTGTCCCAGGTTACAACCGAATTTTTCGCGAAAGGTCCTGATCCTGACAATATCCCCTGTTTCTGTGGCCTCGATGAACTTCTCGGCTCCCAGGGACAGCATCACGTGATTGATCGAAGCCGGGTCATCCTCCCATGAAACAAAGATGAGGTCGCCGGGCCCAAGGTCGGATAGGGCAATAGGCTTTGCCGTCATCCACTGTTCATGTGCATCCCGCGGCACATCAAAATTGTTGGCGCGAAAAACAAGATTGACGAGGCCCGAGCAATCGACGCCCATAACAGGTCCGACGGTCCACGGCATTTGCATGCTGCGGCCGCCCCACAGATACGGCGTACCAAGAAAAAGGCGGGCAACCCTTACCAGGTCCTGTGCCCGCACTTCGACTGCTGTCGCCCGTCCGCCATCTACCTTCATCACGTCTTTTTTGGCCACCCAGCCGCTCCTTTTCTTTGGCAAGGCGACCTCAAAAAATGATTTCATCTCTCCTGTCACAAGGAACCTCGTCCCTATTGATACGGGAAAAACAGGCAAGGCCTTTTGCGACGGGGAAGACCGGATCACGGTAAAGGCGGCCTTCACCAGCCCGTTGTATCCTTCGGGTTTTTCCGTTTCCGCCGTATCCTTCTTTCTCACCCAGCCGGTATAGCCATGCCAGCCGGCAACAGGATCGAACTTCGATTGTTCGATCGCTTCCACTTCGTACCAGTCGTCTGTCTCGCTTTTGAAAAGAAGCGCTTCATTGAAGAGGAGCTGGCTCTCCTGCTGGTCGTCTCGAATATTTAACAACGGGATGGCCTCAACCGGTTGCCTTCTCAGGTCGGCGACCGGGACCGCCACTGCCAGGTATCGTGCCATATCAGATTCCGTCGCTCCTCAGGAATAGCAGATGCCGCAGGAGAGATGCTTATTTTGCGCATCCTCCGGTCAGGGCATCGCACTGCAATTATACCATGCCGGCAATACTTGCTCCTCTTCAAAAGGGTTTTGACTTGTGGTCCTGTCGCGAAGTTATCCGGCTCCGGAAGACCGTTTATCCTTGACGCCAAGCCCATTGCGGACGAATTGGACGGCCGATTCGGCGATTTGATCGATGCTGTCCTTTCTGCCGAAGTCGAACCAGTAGGTCACCCACGTGAGCATGCCGAGCACAAAAAGGGCGCCCCACGAGGGTTTCACGCCGCTGTCTATGACACCCTCGCTCTTCAGCCGGGTGATCGTGTCGCGGAGAACCACATAATGCTGTTTCCATTCCTCTCTTACTTCCCGGAAGTACCTGTCCTTCCTTGCCAGGGTGTCGTGGATCAGTATTCTCAACTCGGGGTGGAGACAGATGCCCTTCGTGTAAGTGCGGATCATGTAATCGAGGCGCTGCAGGGGGTCGTCTATGGAAAGCGCTTCCCCCATATACGGTTTCAAATCCCTCTCCATCGTTTTTTTGTGAACGGACAGAAGGAGGTTCCGCTTGCTTCCGAAGTAATGGTAAAGGGTGGGCCTCGTAAGTCTTGCGGCAGTGCAGATATCGGTCGTGGAGACAGAGGCCGATCCGCCCTTCTTCACAAGAAGCTGGATCGTGGAACTGATGATCCGTGCTCTGTTCTTCTCGGACGCCCTCTCTCTTTTGCTGTCGGCCACTAAGCCGTACCTCCCGCTTACGTTCGAACTTGACGCGTGTAACGAACACAATTAAAGCAATAACATACCTGTTTGTCAACCTGTTCATATTATCTTGCAAATATTGATAATTAAAACGAGGCTCAATAAAAGTCTTGACAATGCTGTAAAGACATTTCTATGATTAATAAGTCTGCTAGTTTACAGACCTGTATACTTATAACCGTTGTATGATACGTACTTTGTCTTAAGTCTGACAAGCATTTGGAGGTAGGAATCATGCCTTTGTTTTATCGAAGACTGCCAAAGTTCAAGTATATGAGGCCGAAAACGATCGAAGATGTGCTGTCTGCGCTCGCCGCTCACGGGAAAGCAGCCAGACTCCTGGCCGGCGGCACGGACCTTGTACCTCAACTGAAACGACGGGAAACCGAGACACCCGAATATGTAATCGATCTCAAGGGCATTTCCGGGCTGAACGGGATTTCGTACGAGGAGGAGACCGGCTTGAAGATCGGGCCTCTTACCACCATCTCTGCCATCGAGCAATCGGAGCCCGTTCGCGACCACTTCCCCATCCTCGCTCAGGCAGCCTCGCTTATGGCCTCTCCCCAGGTAAGGAATAGAGGGACTTTTGTCGGCAATATATGCAATGCCGCGTCTTCTGCGGACAGTGCCCCATCGCTGCTCACGCTCGATGCGGAGGTGACGATCAAGGGTCCCAAGGGAGAGAGATCGGTTCCTCTGGCAGAATTCTTCACCGGTCCCGGCAAAACGATCCTTGGAGCGGATGAAATAGTTATGGCCCTTTCCGTGTCGAAGCAGGCATCTGCCGCCCGGGGTGTTTATCTGAAGCTCTCACCCAGGCATTCGATGGACCTTGCCGTCGTCGGCGTCGCGGCATCGGGCACGTGTAAAAACGGCATTTGCGGAGACATCACTATCGCCCTCGGCGCTGTCGCGCCGACCCCGATCAAGGTGCAGGGCGTCGAATCGATCCTCAAAGACCGGAAGATTACACCCGAGCTGATCGATGAGGCCGCAAAAATGGCGATGAATCAGTGTAACCCGAGGAAAGACAGCCACAGGGCATCTCCTGAGTACCGGCGCGACATGGTGTACGTCATGACGAGACGCGCGCTCAACCAGGTTTTCCTATAGCAGCGGGAGGATATTATGGAGCATATCACCATAAATGTGAACGGCGAGAACCACGAGCTTCTGGTGAAACCATCGGCAACACTCCTTGATGTCATTCGCGAAGACCTCGGGCTGACAGGCGCCAAGGAAGGATGCGGTGTCGGGGAGTGCGGCGCCTGCACCGTCATTATGGACGGCGAAACAGTGAACGCGTGCCTGATATTGGCGGTAGAGGCAGATGGCAGGCAGATCACCACAATAGAGGGACTGGCAAACGGCGACGGGCTCCACCCCGTACAGCAGGCCTTCGTCGACATCGGCGGGATGCAGTGCGGGTTCTGTACGCCCGGCATGGTATTGTCCGCAAAAGCGCTCCTCGACAAGAATCAAAATCCCACTGACGAGGAGATACGGAAAGGTCTTGAGGGCAATTTTTGCCGCTGCACCGGATACACGAAGATCATTCAATCGGTGAGGGCTGCGGCGGAAAGGATGCGGGGGTGAGGCTATGAGCGACTACAGCGTTATCGGAAAGCGGGTACCGAGGATCGATGCAAAAGAAAAGGTGATGGGCCAGGCAAAATTCGCGGCCGACTACGCCCTGCCCGGGATGCTCTGGTGCAAAGTGGCGAGATCGCCCTTCCCTCACGCCCGGATCCTCAACATTGATACGAGCAGGGTTGAAAAGCTCCCCGGCGTGAAAGCGGTGGTGACCGGGAAGGATTTCGGGGGCTGGACATGGGGTTTTATGGCCACCACCAGGGATGAGTCGCCCCTTGCCGTCGACAAGGTCCGTTACCTCTATGAAGGCGTCGCAGCCGTCGCCGCAATTGACGAGGAGACCGCCGAGGAAGCGTGTGAGCTGATCAAGGTGGACTACGAAGAGCTGCCCGGCGTGTTCGATCCCGAAGAGGCGATGAAACCGGGTGCGCCGGTCATTCATGATTACCGGCCGGATAACGTGAGCGTTGACTATCACTGGAACTTCGGAGACGTGGAAAAGGCATTTGCAGGGTCGTATATCGTGCGCGAGGACCGGTTCGAAACGGGCAAGGTCATCACCGGTTTTCTCGAACCGCCCGCATCCCTCGCCTACTACGATCCTTCCGGGCAGATTACCGTGTGGCCCGCCAAGCAAAGCCCCTATTTCCACTACCGGCACCTGGCAGCCTGCTTCAACCTGCCCCTCAGCAAAATAAGGATCATCCAGCCTTTCATCGGCGGCGGCTTCGGCGGGACGAAAAACGACTCGGTCGCCGGCGACTTCTGTGTGGTCATGCTGTCCAAAAAAACCGGAAAACCGGTCAAGTACATCTATACCATGGATGAAGTCCTTACCACCTGCCGCCGGCGGCACAACATGGTTATCTACAACAAGATGGGCATGACGAAAGACGGCCTCCTTACCGCAGTGGAAAGCCGGGTTATCGCCAACGGGGGAGGATATACCGCAATCGGTCCCCTCACCATGTATCTCACCGGCTCGGGTACAACGCTGCCCTACAAACTACCCAATTACAAGTATGACGCCTGGCGCGTCTTCACCAACAACCCGGTTTCCGCAGCCATGCGCGGTCACGGCTTCACCCATACCCGCTTCGCATGCGACATCCAGATGGGAATGATCGCCGAAGAATTGGGCATCGACTCTGTAGAGATCAGAATGAGGAATGCAATTGACAATCCGAAGAAGAAAAGCGAGGTCTACATGACCGTCAACGGCATCGGCATCAAGACCTGCGGGCTCAAGGAAGCGATGGAGGCCGTGGCGAAAGACCCGCTTTGGGCCGGCAAAGAGCAGACGTCTATGCAGGAAGGCCCTGTGTCGTACGGCGTCGGCATATCCGGCACCACTTACCAGGGCGGAGCGCGGCAGTTGGGCCATCAGTCGTGCGCTGCCGTCATCAGGATCTGTGAGGATGGAACGGTTAATCTCCTCACCGGGGCCACCGATTGCGGGCAGGGTTCCGATACGGTCCTCTCTATGATCGCGGCCGAGGAGCTCGGGGTAAGATACGAAGATATTTCCATAAAACGGGTCGATACCGCCTACACCCCTGTAGACCCGGGGAGTTACGGGAGCCGCGTCACGCTTCTCGCGGGCCAGGCAACGCAGATCGCAGCCCGGGAGGCAAAAGCACAGCTTCTTGAAGCCGCTGCGGCCGCGTGGAACGTGAAGCCGGAGGAGATAGAGATCCGGGACGCTATCGTTTCCCTGAAGGCAAATCCCGACAAGCGTATGTCATTCGAAAAGCTCGCAAAGATCGCATGCTACGAGGGATCGGGCAGCGTCATACTCGGACGGGGCCACTCCTCTTACGGTCTGGAAACGATCAATTTCAATACCGGCTACGGGAACGGGGGAACGTCCTACAGCTTCACGGCGCAAACGGTCCGGCTCGGGGTCGATATGGAGACGGGCAAAGTCGATGTGACCGATTTCGTCCTTGCCCATGATGCAGGCGTGCCGTTGCATCCGGTCAGCGTGGAATCCCAGATAGAAGGGGGCGCCGTCCAGGGGCTCGGCCAGGCAGTCTACGAGGAGTTCATCATGGAAAACGGTCGGACCCACAACAGCACGCTCGTCGACTACAAGATGCCGAGGTCGACCGATACCCCCGACATCAGGATCGTGGACATCATAACGGACGACCCGGACGGTCCCTACGGCGCAAAGGAGGCCTCCGAAGGAAGCATAGTCAGCACGCCTCCTGCCATCTTCGACGCCCTTCATGACGCTACCGGCATATGGTTCAAGGAGCAGCCCGTCACACCGGAAAAGATAGTGAAAGCGCTGAAGGAAAAGGGAAAGTGGGTGAGGTGATTAATGCTTCTTCCTTTTGTTGAGGGGGAGTCTCTGCGGGCCGGGCACCGCCAGGCGGTCGCGCAGAGGGGGCGACGCGAGCCCCAATAATGGGTGAGGTGATTCATACAAAATCATTATGAAAATCAAGATAAAAACAACGATTGCGATCCAGGGAATGCCGTCGGAAGTAGCACTGGAGGCGGGTACGCTGCGCGACCTTCTTGATATGCTCTTGCGCGGCTCCTATTTTGCCAAAGAGGTGATAGACCGGAGAACAGGCGAGCTCGTGCTTGACGGGCTTTTCCAGGTCCATCTCAACGATTTGCCCTATCTTCAGCTTCCTGACGGTATGGAGACAAAGCTTCGCGATGGAGATGTAGTTACCCTCTCCCCGATCCTGATCGGGGGAGGGTAGAGCACTATCCTAAGGGGGGATTATGGAATCGTATCCTTGGTGGACGGCAGAACAGAAAAGATTTGCCGACGAGGTGAGCACATTCGTCCGGGAGGTGCTGGCCCGCGACGTTGAAACCCGATGGACCAGGGAATTCCCTTTTGATATTTTCGAAAAAATCGGCGAAAAACGGTTTACGGGGGCTGCAATCCCCAAGGAGTACGGCGGTCTCGGACTGGGTGCGACCGGCGCCTGTATCGCGGCCGAGGCCATGGCGAGAATGCCCGGTGTGAGCAGGGTTTTCGTCGGAAACATGCTCGGAGGCCTGCGGCAGCTCATCGAGCACGGGACGGAAGAACAGAAACGCCGCTTCCTTCCCCGCATTGCACAGGGTGAGATAGGTTCCATCGTTATTACCGAGCCTTTTGTCGGAACCGATGCGGCTTCCATTGAAACCACGGCAAAGAGGGCAGGCGATACCTATATCCTGAACGGGAAGAAGCGTTTCATCGTTTCGGCCGGGGTGTCAAGCAGATACATGGTCTATGCGCGGACCAGCAATGATGCGGATGACATCGGGAAGTATCGTCATCTGACCGCGTTCATCCTTGAAAAAGGCGCGCCGGGCTTTACCGTGGAGAAGATCAACGAGGTGATGGGTTTCAATAACATCCAGAACGGCGTGCTCGATTTTCAGAGCGTCCCCATCCCGGTGGCCAACCGGATCGGCGATGAGGGGGACGGATGGCGGGTCATGACAGCGGGGCTCAATTTCGAGCGCACCATGATCTGCGCCATGGTCACAGGGTGGATAGGCGAGCTTTTGAGGAACGTGGTGCCCCACACGCAACGGAGGGTCCAGTTCGGCCGCCCCACCATAGATATTCCTGAAAATCAGTTCAAGATAGCCAATCTTATGATCAAGAAAAACGTGGCGCGCCTCGCCACTTACAATACAGCCTACCTCTGGGACCTCGGCAAGGACATCTCGCTGGAATCGAACGTGTCCAAGGTGGTCTGTTGCGAAGCAGCGGTCCAGGCAAGCCTGGACGCAATGCAGACTATCGGAGGCGACGCGGTTACCGCCTTCTATCCCCTGGTTGAGATAATGAGCCAGTCCAAGATCGAGAATATGGGAGGCGGGACCATGGAGGCCTGCCGCTTGGTGATCTTCCGTACAGGAGTGCGCAGGATGGCAAAGGAGTTCACAATGGAGCGGAAGATAGTCCACCCCGTTCTGGGCATACCGGTGCCTGCTGCACCGGAAGCGGACAAGGAGAAAGAGATCGACGAGGACAAGCTTCTCGCGCTGCTTGCTGAGGATTACCGGGTAAATCCCGGTATTTTCATGAGCTGCGAAGATATTCTGGAGAGCTTCGAAGCGGACCGGTCAATCCTCGAAGACCTCCTGACCTCACTCGAGAGGAAAGGTCTTGTGAAGCTTTACCGGACAAAAAAAGGCATTGAATTGGCAAAGGCAACGTACGAAGGTCTCAACCGTGCCCATCCGCCCGAATACTACAGGTGGTTCCCCTCATGGATCAAAGACGGAGGTCGTGACAGGATTTTCTGAATAATAGTTCCCGTTCCTTCGAACCGGTCCGTGAAGGAAGTGTAAAATCGATTGCGCCCCACTTGGCAGAAATCTTTACGTCTCCTTTTGCCTGTCATCCTGCCTGAATTATCGGAAAACGGCCCTTCCTCGCTTAACACCTCTTCTTTTTCCTTTACAGTCAGAATGACGTCGCTTCAATAAATCACAAATAATATCGCTTATTTGATATTGGCATGCCCCTTGCTTATCCTCTATCGCCTGCGTCGTAAAAAAGCATATGGAAGAGTCGTTTCACCGCTAAGTATCCGTGGGGTGGCCAAGGGTTCTCCTTGCTCCCCGACTAACCAACTTAACGGGCGCAAGAGCCCGAGAGGGGGAGGCCTGATGCTGCAGCCGTCTACTTCATACCGGAAGGAAAGGGCAAGAAGACAAAAACACGCCGAACCGACTCCTTTTGATCCATTAAAGAAGTATCTGTCGGAAATAGCGAATCATCCGGTGCTTTCCCGCGAGGAAGAGGCGGAGATCGCCGAGAAGGCGCACCGCTACAAGGATGTGGCGGCCTCCCAAAAGCTCGTTACCTCCAACCTCAGGCTTGTGGTAAAGATAGCGTTGGAATATCAAAACACCTGCCACAGCCTCCTCGATCTTATCCAGGAAGGGAACATCGGGCTCGTCCATGCCGTAAGGAAGTATAATCCTTACAAAGGCACGAGATTTTCCACGTACTCCTCCTTTTGGGTCCGCGCCTACATATTGAAGTACATAATGGATTCGTGGAGCATGGTGAAGGTGGGAACAACCCAGAACCAGAGAAGGCTTTTCTACGGGTTAAACAAGGAAAAGAGAAAGCTTGCGGATATGGGAGTATTTCCTGCGCCCCATCTTCTTGCCACCACCTTTGGCGTAAAGGTGGGAGACATTGAAGACATGGAAAAAAGGCTTTCCTACACTGACGTATCGTTACAAAATCCTATTAATCGCGAGGGGGAAGAGACCTTTATCGATACGATCCGGATGGATGACAACATAGAGGAAGTCGTATCCGCCAAGGAGCAACGGAAGATCCTCGAAGAAAAGGTGCTGAAGTTCAAGAAGAAACTTAAAAAAAGGGAGTTGTTTATCTTTGAGCAGCGGATCATGACCGAGGAGCCAAAGACCCTTGAAGCCATTGGGGCTCTGTTCGGGATCTCCCGCGAGAGGGTGAGGCAGGTCGAAAAAGGGGTGGTCAGCAAACTTGATCAGGAATTCAGGCAAGAATTCAAACACTTCACGTCCGCTTAGCCCATATCCGGCCCCGCTCCGGGATCATTTTCATGATCATTGCCATGGGGGACGTGTGACATTCCCGGCTGCCTTTGAAAAAAATAGCCCCTTCATTTCTTTACTTTTATTCACCTACCTACATTACGGCCGATTACGCACCGTTCAAGTCCCGCTTTGATGACGGCCGTCCGGCTCAACCGACGGAGGGGAGGCCGGGCACCCGTTTGCGGGTCTCCGTTCCAGTAATAGAAGGAAATAATCGCTTTTGCTTTTAGCAGGCATCTGTGCTATAAGGAACACTTAAAAAGCTTCAAAGGGGGCGGCAGATCAAAGGAAGCTTCGAAGGTTGCAACGACTCGACAATCTTTCCGCTGCTCGACATCCCTCTTTTTTTCTTTGCCTCGTCCCAACCCCTTTTCAATATCCGGAGAATAACAGCATCTGCCGGGAAAAAACGGCTTATCAAGTCCTGTCCCCTTTCCGTGCCGGGAGATAAAAAGGGAACTATCTTTGATTTAGAAGGATACTAGGGGATTAGGATGAGATCTCAATTGCAGGACACTATTGAGCTCCAGTTTGAGAAGATGGTAACAGAGCATCCGGAATATTGCCGCGCCATAGAGAGGGCATGGGATATCCTGGTTGCTTGCAGGACGCCTGAGAACAAATGGCTCATGGACTGCTTTTTTCAGGAACAAGGAGATCGACGGCCGGGTTGTCTGGATGTCCTGTTCTGTTCCGAACTTGTCTTTCAGCTTCTACGGGGACACCTGTATTACACCGGAATCGACGTGAAGCGGCCGCCGGTGCAAAATCGTGAAGAAAAGCTTCTGGACGAAATCACCCTCGCTGCCGTCGGAGCCCCCTTCAACGTTCGTTTTGCGGATTCCAACGGCTTCAGGCATGCCTTTCTCGAGTGGTATAATCCCGTTACCGTACATTGGCATCGCGAAGGAAGGGATCACGTGGTAAAGCAGGTCGAGCCGGGGTCCGCTTATCTCGATATCGGCTACACCAGGGCCATCACCACGGGTCTCGCCCTCAAGGAGCATCGTGTCCTCGCACGCTGGCCCCTCGGCCACAATTTCATCTATCTGATCTATACGGATTTAAAAGGACTTTTCGAAGGAATAACGGACCTGTCGCATTGGCTCGACGACAGAATCTAGTACGGCCTGTAGCCGATCACATTGCCCGGAGGGTAGTAGTTGCATACCCAAACCTCCCGCTGTTCGTCGCGTGCTACCCCGCAACCGACTTGCATCGTGTCCCTCCAGACAACCTGCGTGAAGTGACCGCACACCTTGCCGTGTGAGCAGGAATTGCTCGCCTGGTCGTAGTCCCTGCTTTCACTACCCCACATGTCTACGACCTGTTGGGGAGTGAATCGCTGACCCATGGCCGTTGCCAGGTTCTCGCCATAGGATGAATTGCTCCGGTGTTCCAGACGTTTTCGCTGCAACAAGGTGTTTGCCCATTGCTGGGCATATCCGGCCAGCTTGGGTGACCAGGCCAGGGGAGGAACGCCGTATTGCGATCGCCAGGAATTGTGGGCATCAAGCATCTCTTTTGCCTGAACCTGGCTCAAAGGGCGGGAATCGGTTTCAGGTCCCCGCCGGTCGCTATCGGGTCGTCGTGAGGCAGAATCACCCGTAGCCGCCGACAACATCACCACTCCAATAGCAATAACAATAATAAGGAGAAATTTGTTCATCCGTGAAATATAACAGCGCCTCTCCTTCGTGTCAACGACGGAACGCAGGGCGGCTGCAGTCCAAATTTGTCGATGAATCCATCGGCTTTCGACACTAACGTCGCTGCTCTATGCGGCAACCTGTGCCAAGCGCCTCGGAATGGCCTGGATTCAAACGCCCGGGAAATGGCTGCCCGTGGCATCAGGTGTGCAAACAAAGGCAAAATCGATGTGCTTACAAGGAGGAAAAAGCATGAGAACTATCCACGTGCCCCTGATCATAAGCGTCGTGGGCGGGGTCATACTTATCTTGTCCTTATCCGGCCCGGCTCGCGCCGGCACGTCTTCGGGAACAGTTCGTGATGCTCCTGCTGTCCGGCCGGCCCTTTACTACCCGACGCCGTACTATGGCGTAATGCCGGAGGGTCAGGGTGCGCCTCCCGCCTTTACGTCCCGGAGCTGTCCTTTCAGGCAAAAGCGGGTAAAGAAACATTACAAACGCCCCAAATACCCCGCAATCGACAAGCGCTCCAAGCACCGCCGCTGATGGCCCTGACCGCCCGCCCGGAGAGCGGGAAGACCCGAGACAGCCCGGATTAAAGCGTTGCGCAAAACTGCCGATAACCAATAAGTCAAGGTAGACAGGCAGGCAGTGAAAGCACAGGATGACAAAAGAGGGCATCTGGATGCGGGGTACCGTGTTCACGACGGAAGGTATATGGCCATTCCTCCGGGAGCGATCATACCGGGGAGCTTGCCGCAATTCAAGATTTATGTCCGCTCGAGCAACGGGCAATACGTGCTCTGGGCGCTGGACGGCAACGGGGTGAATTACGAACAGCTCACGAGGCTTTCTGACCACGGACACAGGGAAGTCTTCGTGGATCTTGAAGAAGAATTCAAGTACGAACAATACCTCGAAACCCACCTGGGCAACATCCTCGAGAACGAATCCCCGACAAAAGAACAAAAGGCGGCGATATTCAGCAGGGTATCGACCAATGTCGTTAAGGACGCGTTTGAATCGTCTTTCGGGCATCGCGTCATGGATCAGGAAGCCATGCAGCGGACCCAGAGAATGGTCAGCAATGCGCTGATATTTATAGCAGAATCAAGATCGCTTGATGCCCTGAGCAAAATGATCGGACACGATTACCGCACGTATGAACATGCCACAAAGGTATTGTGGTTCACCGTAGCATTCCTGCATGAGAATCAGGGCGTTCTGGAACAAATTCAACCCGGTTACCGCTCGCTCGATAGAAGCCGGAAGACAGAGGTGCTTAAGCAATGCGGCGTCGGCGCCCTTCTTCATGACATCGGAAAGGCTTTTGTTTCGCAGGATATACTCAACAAGAACGGACCCCTCACGGAAACCGAGTGGGAAATAATGAAACGTCACCCCCTCAGCGGACTCGCCATGCTTCTTGACACGGAGATACCCACGTTTGTCAGGAAGGCCGTGTTGCAGCACCATGAGGATTTTTGCGGAGGGGGCTACCCCATGAGCCTGGAGGGGGAGAACATATCCATTCTGGCCCGCGTGTTGAGAATCGTGGATGTCTTTGATGCGATGACTTCCCGCCGCCCTTACAAAGAAGCGCTGAATCCTGGCGAGGCGGCGCGCATCATGATCGGGTCATCCACAGGTCAGGACGGAGATATGTTCACGGGCCGGGACGATCGCGATCAGGGCATGAAGGACTGCTTCGATCACGATCTGCTCCGACGATTCATAGTGTTTCTCGGAAACGTCAGATTGAACGGATAGGGATTCACACCCCCGGTCCTGTATTGCACCTGACCGGCACCTGGGACTTCAGGGTGCGCCCGTCAACTTCAGACCCGCAGCCTGGGACATGACATGGAAAATATGGGTGTTGTCAATTATCAACGTCCCCGGGTACCATGCACCTTCATACTGCCTGAAGAGATGGTGACCGCATCCCGCGGCATAGAGTGAGACAAGCTCATTGGTGTGGCTTGCGGTTCCGTACGTGACCTCGCCGTTCGGATAGCGCCACGCTGCCCCTGACTGCTGCTGCACGGGCAGGACACCCTTCCCCGTCTTTCTGACATCATCAAAAACCCGTACGTAACCGGTGCCATGATCTGCGGTTACAATGAGAAGGGTATTGGTCCAATCCATCTCATCTCCCGGCCGGTTCACATAATCAAAAGCCGCTTTTACCGCCTCGTTGAGATCCCAGGCCGAGCCGATCATCCATTTGTAATCATTCGCGTGGTTCGACCAATCCATGTCGCCCTGCTCCACCATGAGGAAGAATCCTTTGCTGTTTGTGCTCAGTACCTTTATCGCCGCAGTGGTGAGGTCCTTTAATAAGGGATTCTCGTTATTGCTGCCGCTCGAACATGAGGGGTTCCCCGGGGTATTGGCACAGACGGGCGGCTCAAAGAGGTCGGTCGCATAGAATGCACCGTCAGGCCTGGTAATCTTGCCTCCGAAAAGCCCGAAGAGCTTCTTGTTCTGTCTCGCTGCGGTTGCCGCCGCAGCTTCGAGAGATTTTGCGCCGTTCACCCCGGCCTGCCGCTCCACAAAGACGTATTCCCCGCTGTTCTTGAGGGCCGTGTAGAGCCCTTTCGAGATGGCGCCTTTCGTGGTATCCCACGTGGGGTTGGAGAACACGGGATGTCCCGCCCCTATGACCACCTCCGGTTTGGTTGTGTTGATGATCTCATCCGCAATTCCCGTGCCTGTATAGCCCTTGTATCCGGTGTAGTAATTGCTCCGGCTCTTGTTGTGGCTCACAAAGGCAGCCGGAGTCGCATGCGCGAAAGAGACCGTTGTCACCACCCCTATGGCCGCGCCTTTCTCAGCCCTCATGCGCTCGGCCACAGTCCTGAGCGCTCCGGTGCTGCCTCTGGTTCCTGCGGCATGCGGATCGCCGGCCAACCAGGAAATACTGCCTGTCTCAGTCTTGTAACCCGTCGCCATAGCCGTTGCCGCGGAAGCCGAATCGGTTGCGGGCACCGCAGTTCTGCTTGTCGTCGAATAAGCCTGTTTCGTAAGGAAGTACGAGTCCATACCCGTACTGTCGAGGGGAAATGGTTTTGCTCCCCCCAGTGCGGGATCATAGCCCACAGTCGGGGTGTAGGCCCTTTGATTGAAGGCCGGCTTTGACCGGCTGTAGGCATATCGATTATAGGTGGTGATATCCCACGTGGAAACGAAAGCCCTGTAGGGAAATTTGGCGTCGTCATGAAAAACGAGCCCAAAGTCGTACCCCGTGAGGTAGCGACTGCCTGCGATCTCATTCTCGACGCTCATTCCGTCAGCTATAAAAAGGATCAAATATTTGGCGGTAGCCGGCGCTTCTCCGGCTGGCTCGTGTGCAGCCGTCTCGCTCGTTATCAGCGGCTTGAACGCATCCACCCTCGTTTCGGTCATTCCCGTGCAGCCGGCCATGATCGAAAGCATCACCCACCACACTGCCAAGAACCTCACCTTGCCCATAATTCCCCTCGCTTTTCGTTCCAATTGGTCTTGTAGTGTATCACGGTTCGGCTCGCCGTGTGATATTTCTTGATGTTCCGAAGAATGGAAGGCACACGCCGTTGATCAAGGCCTGATTTCGAACCAGGAAAGGCTGCGATCGGCCCTAAAACCCATTTTCAGGGCAAGATTCATTGATTTTGCATTTGTTTCTTCGACATGGACATAGGGAATCCTTCCTCGCCTGCGCACCTCTTCAATCAGGAAGACGGTCAGATCATGCGCGAATCCCAGTCTCCTGTACCGTTCGTCCACATGCATTACCCCGATGGAGGAATCGTCGTGGGTCATCACCCATGCCACCAATTTCCCTTGCCGGTAAATGCCTGCGCCCGGGCCTCTCCGGATGCGCTCGCGGATATACGAACGGGATGTGACCGCTTTATAGCGGGAGTTGTCGTAAATGACGGGGGCATCGTTTACTGAAAGCGGGGCTATATCGTCCCGTATCTTTGGATAAGTGACATAGGCGGGCAACAGCAACCTTACCATAGTCAAACACCAGCTCACTTGTTTGTCCCGGATGAGCGCGGGAACCATCCACTCTTCAATTGCAGCAAAATGAGTATCTTCTTCGGTAAGGCCCTTCGCCACAGCGTTAAGTCCGGCCTGATCACGGCTGCTGATATAAATCCACGTGTGATCGCTTGTCCCTCGCAAAAGCACGGCATCACCAATTCTGTCCAGGCTTTCGACAGGATAGTCTTCCATGAAATAAATCATGTTCATGTTCTTGACGCTATCCTCCCTGAGGAACGAAATGATCTCCTCGTTGTATCGCGTAATTATACGGTTTTCCTGCCGCAAAAGATTACCTTTTTGCCCGGCTATCTCCCTCTCGGTCGGCTGTCGATCGTCAGCAACATAGTTCAATATAGTTCCCGGACCCATACCGGGTATACCCCTGCACAGGCGAGCACCATGCGCCGGGCGTCGGGTTTCCGTGCTCTTGAGGGAAGGCTATGAAGAACGATCGATTCTCTGTTTCCATATCGGCTTTTCACCTCACAATCAATACAGTATTACTACAGCCCACCGTCTTCCCGGGCCAGTTATCATAAACGTATAAACGATCATTATTAATTGGTGGAGAAGGTATTGATGCAGAGCGAATATGAGCATAAGTTACATAAAGGGCCGTTAATTTGATTGAGATGACCATGCTTTAACAGGCTTTTAGGCATATTGTCCACGATGTTCTCGGATTGGCTCACAGTTTTCCTGAATCGTCGTACCGTAGACCGTTTTGAAGCGGACCGCGCGGGCCTCGAGGCGGGGGAGGTAACGGAGAAATACGAGGTAGGCCCTGTCGCTATTTGTCGTTACCGAGCAGGGAATCAAGAAGGAAGGTTAAGAAATAAGGAGGTAGTATGAAGCGGCTGGTACTTGTAGTTACGGTGATTGTCTTCGGGCTGGCGGTCTACGGCTGCTCGTCGAAATGTGTCGCAAAACAGCCCCTTGGCGGGTACCCTTATGATCAGGAAATCAGAAAAGGCGGAGTGGAGGAATAAGACCTCTTACCTCCTTGTTTCACGGATTCATTCGTGCGATATTTGCGAGGGGTCATCTGGGAGACAAAAAGTCCGTTCCCTACGGCTTGGCGTGCACTACGGATAGGCGGCAACACTCTCCTTCACAGCCGCCTCGAACAACTTCGAAGCCAAAGACGAATCTCATGATCCGCCCTGCAACACCCATGGCGGCAGACGCACTTGAAGATACATCGTGGAATCATGGAGTTCGCAAATGTTTTCTCACGTTCAACCCCGTGCAACTCCCTCTGTATTCCAGGTGCGTCTGCCCTGCTGCCGGTATCCCTCAGCGAGGGGAAACAATTTTACCATCTAAGCGCCTGTTACGAGCTTTTCAGTTACCACCCCCCTCTTCACCTTCCTGAAATGATCCGGGATGGTGTAGTCTACATCCTCCGGATGGTGCTCGAAGATGGGGAAGTAACGCGCGATGAGGGCAAAGAAGAGGATGTGGGCGGCAATGATCCCCACAGTGACGACGGATTCGATGAAAGAAGGATAGTAGACCTCCTGGTTCTTCTGGACCATGCCGAACATGGAGACGTTGAAGCGGTTCATGACAAGACCGATGGCGACGAGGCTTGCCCCCCAGAGCTGGAGCCGTCCGTCGGTCCTCACCTTTTTCGTGAGAAAGATGACAAAGGGGACTATGACTCCCAGGATCATCTCCAGAGAAAAGAGGACGGTGAGCCCCGGCCTGTCGAAAAGCGGCCTCTGGGCAAGGAAGATGAGGGCAAAGAGCTTAAGGCAAAGGTAGATGCCCAAAAACCAGGGAAGGATACGGGTAAGGGTCGCGAGGAGCTCGCTCTCGTCGGGCTGGTTTAAATAGCGATGGACCATCTGGGCCTCAACTATGATGATGGCGAGGCCGGTGAAGACCGCCGAGGTCCAGAACTGCAGGGGCAGTATGGGGTTGTACCAGAGGTTGTGGAGCTTATCGACCGCAATGAGGAAGAAGGTGCCTATGGTTGACTGGTGCAGGGTGGCAATGGCAGCGCCGAGGACGATGAGGGGTATCTCGATGGTGCGCAATACCCTTATGGGCAGATGGATCCCGAACTTCTCGCAGACCGGGGGGAGGAATTCGAGAAAGGCAACCGTGGTGTAGGACATGACGCAGATGGAGACTTCGAACATGGGGGAATGGAGGTTCGGGTACATGAAGACGTGCCATCCCTTATGAGGCTGCCCGAGGTCGAGAAGAAGGCCCACGCAGACAAGGGAGTAGCCGAGGAACCCGGTGACGATGGCGGGCCTCACGAGGGGCTCGAGCTTCTTGATGTGAAAGCAGTGGACGATGGCACCGAGGACGAAGGCGCCTGCCGCGAGGGGAACGGAGGTCACCACATCGAAGGCGATCCAGAGCCCCCAGGGGTAAATGTCATTGAGGTTGGTGGTTGCGCCGAGACCCAAAATGAAGCGGGCCGCCGCTGCCACGACGCCGACAGCAACTAACAGTATAAGGAACTTGATGAAGAGGTGATACTCCCTCACCTCTCTGGCAACATGTCGTATCATTATGATCTCTCCTTGCTCTGCTGATGCTGTTCTGCCTCTCTGCGGAGCCTGTCTTTTCGGTGGGTGAGCCATGAGATGAAGGCAAGGGAGCCTCCCATGGTGAGAAAGACGCCAGGGACAAGACGCAGCGCTGCCCAGGTGAGGGAGGGCAGCGGACGCCCGGTGATCTTCTTGAAGCCGAGCTCGGGGAAGGGAAGCTCCGAGAGATAAAGCACACTTGTCCCTCCTGCCTCGTTGAGGCCGTATATCTTGTTGAAGTAGATGTCGGGCCGGGCTTTAAGCCTGCTTTCGGCCTCGGCGATCATGTCCTTGCGGCTGCCGTAGGTGATGGCGGAGGGGCATGCCTTTGCACAGGCGGGGATGAGCCCCGACTTGATGCGGCTGTAGCAGCCCGAGCATTTGACGACGAGGGGGAACGTTTTGCTCCACTGGTATTTGGGAACGCCGAAGGGACAGGCGATCATGCAGAAGCGGCAGCCTATGCAGCGCTTGCCGTTATAGATCACAGGCCCTTCAGGGGTTTTGGTAAAGGCGCTCACCGGGCAGACAGAGGCGCAGGCGGGGTCGTTGCAGTGCATGCACATTTCTTTGTAGAAGGCGAACTCGTTCTCGCCGTGTCGCTGATATTCCCTGAACCTGATCGTGGTTAAGGTATGTTCCGACATGGAAGGCGGGTTCTGGTAACCCTCTCCCTTGAAAAAGGTGGTGTCTTCCGCTTCGAGCTGATTCCACTGCTTGCAGGCTACCTGACATCCGCGGCAGCCGGTGCAGCGCGTCATATCGATGAGGAAGGTCCTGTCGTTCGAGAAATCTCGTGTTTTACTCATGCTTTCCTCCCATTGCTATGCCGAGGGCTGAGATCAGAGGGGCAGAGGAGAAAAGTGACTTCGATCTCCTGCGCCCCCTCTGCTGTCTTTTCATTGACTCCTCTGCACCTCTGATCCTCTGCTGTTCTTTTCATACCCTCTTCCCCTTCTCGATGTTGCAGAGGAAGGCCTTGAACTCGGGGATGCTGGAGCTCGGGCTCTGGACCTCAGGGGTGAGGACATTGGCGCTATCCCCTGTGGCAAGGCCGGCATAGCCGAAGTGCCAGGGCATGCCGATCTGCTCGATCTCCTTCCCTTCTACGGTGAATGGTCTGAGCCGGGAGGTGACGAGGGCATAGGCTTCTATGGAGCCACGTTCGGTGCTCACACGCACCCGGTCTCCCTTTTTGATGCCCTTGGTCTTGGCGAGGGATTCGCTTATCTCCACGAACATGTCGGGCACGAGCTCGACGAGCCAGGGGAGGCTTCGGGTCATGGCCCCTGCCTGCCAGTGCTCGGTGACCCGGTAGGTGGTGCCGATGTAGGGATACTTGGTCCTGTCCACGTTGATCTCTTTCGGGACCTTCACGAGGGGGTTGTTCTGCACCTTCGAGAGGAGGTTCCTCGCAGGGCTCTCGATAGGCTCGTAGTGTTCGGGGAAGGGCCCGTCTTTTAAGGTGATGGAGTAGAGACGGCCGACCCCTTCCCAGTTCATGATGAAGGGGAGTGCGCCTTTTTCGTCGTCTAAGGGCGGGGTGCCGCCGTCGGGGACATCGCCCTCCCACTTCTTGTCAACGGGATTCCAGGCAAGGACAGCCCGCTTGGGGTTGAAGGGCTGACCTTTTTTATTGACCGAGGCACGATTGTAGACGACCCTGCGGTTCACGGGCCAGGACCATGCCCACTTGGGGCACATGCCGAGGTTGTTGGGAAGATCGGTGGGGTCCCTCCGGGCCATGAGGTTGCCGTCTTTGGTATAGGAGCCGCAGTAGATCCAGTTGCCCGATAGGGTGGAGCCGTCATCCTGGAGCATGGCAAAGGCAGGGATCTGGTCCCCGGCCTTGAAGCTTATGGTCTTATCCTTGTCTTTGATATCCGTATCCCGGGTGAAGTAGCCGTTTATCTCTTTGGCAACCTTGTGGACATCGGGTTCGTGTCCTTCGCCGTAGTTCCATGATAACCTGGTAATGGGATAGGGGAAGGTGCCGCCTTCCTTTTTGTAGAGGGCCTTTATTTTTTTATGGAACTGGTCGATGATCCAGAGATCGCTTTCTGCATGCCCTACGGGCTTGACCGCCGCATAGCGCCACTGGGCGAGTCTTCCGGAATTGCTGATGCTCCCTTCTTTCTCCACTGAAGAGGCGGCGGGGAGCATAAAAACCTCTGTGTTGATGTCTTTGGGGTTGACGCCGGGGCGTTTCCAGAAGATGGAGGTTTCTGTTTCCCAGAGATCGGCGGTGACGAGCCACTTGAGCTTGCCTAGGCCTTCACGGGCTTTCAACGAGTTGGGTCCGCCGACGGCGGGGTTCATGCCGAAGCAGATGAGCCCTTCCACCTGGCCCTGGTGGATCTTGTTGAGCACCTCCACGTAGGAGTAATTGCCGCTTCTTTTGGGGAGGTAGTCATAGCAGTAGCTGTTCTCTGAGGTGGCGTTGTCTCCCCACCATGCCTTCAGAAGACTGATGATATACTTGTTGCCGTTCTGCCACCAGTTGGCGCTTTTGGGCTCATTCTTTTTGGGAAAGTACTTCCCAGTGTAGGCTTCCAGGGTCTCATCTGCATATTCGGGAGAGGCGAGGTAACCCGGGAGGGCGTGGAAGAGGAGGCCGTAGTCGGTGGAGCCCTGAACGTTCGATTCACCGCGAAGGGCATTTACCCCACCCCCTGCAATCCCTATGTTGCCCAAGAGGAGCTGGAGGACGGAGGTGGCCCGTACGTTCTGGACGCCGTGGGTCGACTGGGTGATGCCCATGGCGTAGAGGATGGTCCCTGCCCTGTCAGGCCTTCCGGTGGAGCAGTACTCCTGGGCTACCTTCAGGAAGTCCTCTTTTGTGGTCCCCGTCACTGCGCAGACCGTGTCGGCCGTATAGCGGGAGTAGTGTTTCTTTAAAAGCTGAAAGACGCAGCGGGGGTCCTTTAAAGAGGGATCGCGACGGGTCTTTCCGGATGCATCCATGGCATAGGTGAAGGATTGCACTTTATAGGTCTTTTCCGTCTCGTCGAAGTGTCCGAACAGGCCGTCCTTGAAGGCATACTCTTCGTGGACGATAAAGGAGGCGTTCGTATAGTCGCGGACGTATTCCTTGTGGATGAGGTTATTCTGAAGGGCGAAGTTGATGAGCCCTCCGAGGAAGGCGATGTCCGTGCCCGGTCTTATGCGGGCATAGATGTCTGCTTTGGAAGCTGTTCTCGTGAAGCGGGGATCGACGGAGACCAGGGTCGCCCCTTTCTCCATGGCCGCCTCGATCCATTTGAAGGAGATGGGGTGGTTCTCCGCGGGGTTGCAGCCTATGGCCAGGATGCAATCGCTGTTCTTGAGGTCGTTCCAGTGGTTTGTCATACAGCCCCGTCCGAAAGATGCCGCCAGACCGACGACAGTGGAGGAGTGTCAGAGACGGGCCTGGTGTTCCAGGTAGACGACCCCCATGGAGCGGGCGAACTTGGATTCGAGGTAGCACTCCTCGTTGTCGAGGCCTGCCCCACCGAGGATTGCCATTCCCTCAGTACGGTTGACGGTGTATTCTTTCCCGTCCTTGACCTCTTTTGTCTTGAAGGTGCGGTCTCTCGTGTCTTTCATGAGCCTCGCGATCCTGTCGAGAGTCCAGTCCCAGGATTTTTCTTCCCACCTGTCGGAACCGGGGGCGCGGTGCATCACCTTTTTGAGACGCCGGTCGTTATTGGCGATCTGGAACATGGCGCTTCCCTTTGAACAGAGCGAGCCCTGGTTGATGGGACTTTGGTCGTCCCCTTCGATGTTGACTACCTTGCCGTCCTTGACGTGGACGACCATGGAACAGCCCACCGCACAGAAGGGGCAGATGGTCGTGGTCGTCCTGAGCCCCTTGATCCGAAGCTCCGGCGCGTCAAGACCCGATGCGTCCGCCTCCTTCGGGGGCATGGCGGTTCCGGCTGCGGCGAGACCCGCTCCGATGAGAAACTGTCGTCTGGAAATTTTCATGAGTATCCTCTCCCTGGTGTATTGTGCGTAGTGAGGCCTGCTCTTCTCGTGAAGAGAGTCGTACCTTGATCATCCGCTTAAGCATTCTTCGAAAAACAGATGGGCGTGAATTAATTCACATAAGAGCCGCAGCAAATGACGACATCGCCTACCTTTTGGAAGTACGTCGTCTTCTCGGCAAGTTTCTTTGATGAGGGCTTTGTCCACTTGTAGCTGACCCAGCCTACCTCTTTTACCTTCGCCCCTTCGATGATCTCCTTGAAAAAAGGCTTTCCTTCGGGATCGGTCCACTCCAGAGAACCTTTCCCGATCATCTTGTGTCTGGCGCCGTGGGCAAGGATGTCCGCCTTCATATCGAGGACAAAGATATAGAGATCACCCTTCCTGAACTGCCCCTGAGAATTGCCGAACTCGGCGAATGCCTTTTCTTTTCCCTGGGCCTTCAGAAAGGCAGCTGCTTTTTCGACCATGGCTTTGGCTTCAGTGGAACCCGTTTTTGCTAAAAGATTGGCAGAAACTCCCAGGACGAATAAACAGACGAGACAAAAGACAGCTGATTTCCTCATGACAAACAAGCTCCTTTTATGTTTTTTGGTGTTGCTCGGCACTCGTTTTTTATGGTCAAGCCATGTCGCGGCTGCAAGGACATGGCCAAAAATTGTTTCTGCTTACTCTTGTGCAAAGGAATCTTTTTTAGGGTCAAAAAGATTCCTTATACTGAATGACCATTCAGTCAAAAGGCATAGTACAGTGTACTATGCTACTCTTCCATAAAATGTCCTGTCAATAAAAAAGAAACGCCTTTACCAGGTTTTTTTGAGTTCATAATCCTATCTCTACGTTCGGGAATCTCGGTGGTCCTCCTCGTGGGCATGCCGCAGTATCCCTCGATTACTGGCTCCGATCACCGTCTCCTGTTCAGGTTCTCGGCGCTTCCCGACATTGTTGATCTCCCCCCACCCTATCACCTCCGACGGACACGTAGAGGCGCACAGCCCGCACCCCACGCACGTATCCTCCTTCACATGGGCAA
>MVRP01000028.1 GCA_002067405.1 Syntrophorhabdaceae bacterium PtaU1.Bin034
ACACAACATGTCTTTTGTCATGAGCCTCTGTTCCCGCATCACCGTGCTCGATTTCGGCCGGGTGCTCACCACCGGCAGCCCGGCGGAGGTGCGCGCCTGTGACGAGGTCATCGAAGCCTATCTAGGCGCCGGAGGAGCACGTGCTTGATATACGCGGACTCACCGTAGAATACGGCCACGTCGAGGCAGTGCGGGAGGTCTCCTTTCACGTGGCTCAAGGCTCCATAGTCTCTCTCGTAGGGCCCAACGGAGCGGGCAAGACCACGATCCTAAACGCTATCAGCGGCGTTGTTCCGGCGACTCATGGAGGCATCCGATTTCAGGGAAGAGATATTACCCATGCGAGCCCCCATCGGAGGGTATCGGAAGGGATCGTACAGATCCCCGAGGGGCGGTTGGTGCTGGCCAACATGACCGTCCAGGAAAACCTGGAACTGGGCGCTTTCCACCGGCCAGCCCGCGAGACTCGGGCGACCATTGCCGCGATGGAGGAACGCTTTCCGATCCTCGCCGAGCGTCGCAAGTCGCTAGCCGGCACGCTTTCGGGGGGCGAACAGCAGATGTTGGCTATTGCCCGCGGGCTGATGGCAAAACCCAAACTGCTGCTTCTGGACGAGCCTTCCCTCGGACTGGCGCCTCTTCTCGTCCAGACCATTTTTGAAATCGTCGGCGAGCTGCACTCAGAAGGCCTGACCATCCTGCTGGTGGAACAAAACGCGCGCCAGGCCCTGTCGGTTTCATCTCACGGTTATGTCATGGAAAGCGGAAAGATCGTGCTGGAAGGCTCCGCGAAGGAGTTGATGGCCGATCAGGCCGTGATCGATTTCTATCTGGGCCAGGTCCAGACGCCGGCCGGTACAGACGGAGCCTGTCCCGCGGAAGTCATTCTCGATTAGACACATGAAACCCACGGTAGGATCGACTTCAAACTCGGCAGATGTGTTCTTATCGGCCAGGAACACACTGAAACTGTACGCGTGATCTTTTCCTTACCTTCTTTCGGTGCCTCATGCACTCGCTTTGCAGGTGTTCTAATAGAGAGTGAAACCTTCATCTACGATCAGCATTTCGCACCCAAGACTAGCTTCCTGAAAGAGGTGCTGAGAATATTCCCGGTGATCTTGCATTTCGCTCGGCAATCCTGGAATTTAGATGTATGATTAGTGAAGTGCGTTGTAAGAGACGATCGTCTTCTCTTCCTTTCCCTCTTCGTACTTGATAATGGCTGTTTCATGAGGACAGGGAAGTGCAGATGCGAGAAGGCGGCAGTTCTTCTTTATGCCTTTGTGGATAAGGTCTCTTTTCCGAGCAAGGCGAATGACGAATCGTTTTTCCTTTCCCTTCTGCAGAAACTTGTCGTAGAGCCTGCCTCTGTCTCCCCCGCGGTCAATCGCGTATATTCCCTTGCCGCCGAGGTGGACGCCGACTGTTTCGATTACTTTAAACAGTTGATCGTTCTCGCTTTTGAAGTCTTTCGCTTCCTGGGAGTAAGCCTCCTGGTAAAGGGGAATCACTTTCTTATGTTCGATGTCCGCGGCCACTGCCTTTGCGAGCCAATAGCCGTCTCCTATCTCATGTTCGCTCCCGTCGTGGATCTTGCAGAGGCACTCCATCCTGGAGGCATATCTCTTCCGTATCTCCCCGGGGTCAATGGCGATGACCATGTCGTCGAGGACGTTCTTGTTTCCCAATCTGCATATCTGATCATTGATCTCATCGGTGAAATCCCGGTCGTCGAGATTCCTCGACAGGCGATCTTCCGTTTTGATGAGTGGGATAGATTCGTTGAGCGACCGGGTAATGTGAGAGAGCTTCACGTTTTTGCTCGCCTGGATCCCGTAGATCATCTCTCGGATCAGTCTCTGCTTCGCCTTCGGCAGGCCTTTGGAAATGATTCCTGAGAATTTTGCGAGCTGCCCCTTGATCACCGCGACAATCCTGGAGTTTTCTGTCATGGCGTCTCCATCTCTTGTATTTGCAAGCATTTTTACCATAACGGCCGGAAAAACTCAGGAAACTCTTTCACAGATGCATCCGGTCAGCTTGTTAAAATCAGTTTTCCAAGTTGTCATCGGATACGCCTGGGCAATAGACCTTAGCGTTAAATTTCACATCTCAAGTGTTAACGACTTTCTTACCAATTTTGCCAAGTACACGCGGCGGTTCAAGTGCTCCGAATGCGGCTCTAAGCAGATTGAACTGTTAGAGACTGGTTCTTCGTCGTTCTATTCTCCCTCACCACAGGATACGGGTCCACCTTCTTGGGATATGATGATCTGCCCTTGGTGTCATGGCGAAGGTGGTCCAGGTGGTCGTTGCGGTCCTTGCGGCGGGACTGGATGGGTTCGAAAACAAGGTTCCTATGGGCCGGGGTGGGAAAGAAAAAGCAGAGATGTCGCCTGGTAATGCGCCGTGGACGACAAGACGGAAATACTGTTCTGTTCATCCTGATCCATCTATCGGGTTTGAATCAGACCGATTGGAGAAGTTCATCATTCCCAGTGATAGTAAAGGTCAGCTAAAAAGGGAACTATACAAATTTGGGCAGGGCAGAAAGAACCTTTTTCGGTGGTGTAAACTTTCCTGTGTAAATTCAAAAAGAGGCGGACAAAAAGGGATGTACCTCCTGTAAAATAGGTGACGACCAAATCATCGTATTTTAGGAAGGAGGAACATCCATGGAACTGAAAGTAAGCGTATCAGAGGCATTGGCGTTGATCAAGGAAATAGAGAATGTCCCGGCCAAGCTGTTTGAGTATATCGGCATGAGCATCCAGAAGGAGGTGGGGACCTTTCTGTCGAATTTGATGGGTAAAGAGCTTACCGACCATATCGGAAGAGAGAAGTACGAAAGGAAAGCGGGTGCTACTGATTACCGGAATGGCAGCTACACCAGGACCTTCTGCATCAAAGGCATTGGGGATGTTGAGATCAAGGTCCCCAGGGATCGGGACGGCGATTTTCAATCTCAGGTCCTCCCCCGCGCTCAGCGCTACGATGAACGGATCACCGAGGACCTCGCCGCCATGTATCTCACCGGTATCAGCATGAGGACCCTCTCTCTGCTTACCAAAAGACTGATAGGACGATCCCTCTCGGCAACGGAAGTGAGCA
This sequence comes from Syntrophorhabdaceae bacterium PtaU1.Bin034, assembly GCA_002067405.1. Next base: position 3,115 of record MVRP01000028.1, read on the forward strand.
ATGCAATCGATAGACACCTGGAGAAACCGTGACCTCTCCCGTGAGAAGATCAAATATCTCTTCATGGATGGCGTCAACTTCCGGATGAGAATCGCAAAAAGCATCGAGCCCGTTCCCATCCTTGTCGTCATCGGCGTGAGAGAGGATGGTGCCAAGCTGGTCCTCGGTCTACAGGCAGGCGACAAGGAATCGGCCACCACCTGGAGACAGTTCTTCAAGGACCTCAAGAAAAGAGGGCTTGATGGCTCAAATGTGACCCTGGGCATCATGGATGGCCTGTCCGGTCTGGAGAAGGTGTTCCAAGAAGAATTTTCTCATGCAAAGATCCAGCGCTGTCAGGTACACGTCGCGAAGAACGTAATTGCCAAGGTCCCGAGAAAGCTGAAACGGGAAGTTGCCGATGATCTCCGTTCCATCTTCTACGCCTCATCGAGAAAGAAGGCTGAAGAGTTCGCGGTGACATTTGCAGCGAAATGGGAGAAGGACCTCCCTTCGGCAGTGAAGTGCCTGTCCAACTCCCTCGACGCGTGCCTCACCTATCTTTCCTTTCCCGAAGATTAAGGACAACCAACGTGATCGAGCGACTGAACAAGGAGTTCAAGAGGAGGACGAAGCCCATGGAGATCGTTGCAGGGGAAAATGCCTGCTATTTGCTTTTGGCTTTCATATCGTTGAAGATGGAGATGAACTGGAGGACAACGAAGATCGGGAAGGTGCGTCCCAATTTGCCGCTTTATAAGAAATTTACACAATTAGGTTGACAGTACCCCTTTTCCCGGGACTTGATGGTATCGCTGCGGATTCCCTTCGCCGTCATGAGTTCAACAGCGGAGCTCCCCCGAATGCCGCGTTCGAGCTCGTAGGCCATTGGTAAACCAAGGACCTGTTCCTAGGGAACAAGATGCGGAGTGACCGATGAATACCGAGAAGATGTCCGATACGATCTAAAAGCTCGCTCCTAATTGGCAACCGGCCGACCATTACGGTAACCAGCAAGGCTGGCACTAGAATTCTTCGAAAGCCCGAGCAGGGCCAAACGATCTCTTGTGCCAAGACCCCAGTGGTCAAACAGTTGAATCACCATTTTTGGCCAACGCAATCCTTCCTTCCCGGCTGCGCGGGTCTACTCCCTGCCCTGTGTTCTTGTCCTTTTTTTCCTTTTCGGTTCCCATTTTTGCCGCCGATGTTACCAGCATTCTGTACCATCCATAGCTTGCAGTCAATGATTTCATGAATTTTTGAAGAGGAATTCATGTATCTTTCATCAATGTGTGCTTGAGCCCGCATGGAAGACCCGATCAGCGACTGTGCGGAAAGCGGGCCGGAAGGATCGCGAATGGGAGGCAATGGCGAAGCGCCTTCCCTCCTTGTACACTGATAACCGTCTATTATGAACGGATGGTTTGGAGCAGTTCAACCGTCAGCAAAACTTTATTTAAAAGAGCGCGATATGACCCTTCATTTTCCCAGAATTCTATTTTGAAAACCGGGATCGGGCATGCTCGAAACCCGGCCTGTTTTCGACGCTCAAGAAAAAGAACTTTATTCCCAAGGGACATGATCATCAGGATTTACAAGAACAGTTACCTTGTTTACCACAATATGGCAAGAAAAACGCTTGATTTGCGATAATTTGTTATGTTATAAAATTCACAATGTGGGATCAGGGAACTGAAAGAGGAGGCAATAATGAGTAACTTTCTGGACAAGCTCCTTGTCAGGATCATGGAGAAGGAGGACCTGGATTACATCGTTGATATTGATACAAAAGTGCTCGGCGAGACCCGCCGGGACTACTGGGTAACAAAGATAATAAAACAGGCAGAATCAAGGCCTCATGATGCCTCACTGGTCGCTGAAATTGATGGCAAGGTGATAGGTTTTATTCTTGGCGAAGTTAGCGGTTGGGAATTCAAGGTACCAAATAATATAGGGTGGATCGATACCATCGGCATAGATCCCGATTACCAGAACAGAGGAATAGCAAAGGAACTGGCGAATATGTGTGTCTCAAGCCTCAAAAAGTACGGCGTCGACACCATTTATACTCTGGTCAACTGGAACGATTGGGACCTGCTTCAGTTCTTCCATGCAATGGGGTTTTCGAGAGGAGATATGATCAATCTGGTATTGAGGGTTTAGGATTTCCGCCCGGACGGAACCCTTAACTTCGTGCCGTAACGGACGTTGCCTTTCTTTATCTTGTTCATTCCCTTCAGCGTTGACACATTTGTATCGTATCTCTCGGCAATGCCCGAGAGTGTCTCTCCTTTCTTTACCACATGATAGGATACTGTCCTGGCAAGCTTTTTTTCCGGTTTGTCAAATTGTTTGTCAGATTTGTTTTTGGCGTTGCTTCTAAGGGCCAGACGCATATTCGGGTGGATCATCCCTTTCTTGAGCCTGTTGATCTCTTTCAAAACTGCTATTTCAATGCCGTATTTTTCGGAAATACCTGAGAGGCTTTCCCCTTTCTTCACAATATGGAACGCGGTGCGCGACTCTATCCTTGACACAACCTTTGTTTTGCGGGAAGCATCCTCGTCCGGCTTCTCTGATTTTGCCTGAACCGAGACGGTTTGCTCCTCCTTCCGGACGACCACGGTTTCCCTTCCCTTGTCGAATGTAGGGATGTAGATAACCTTTCCGGGTCTGACCCTCAATTCCTGATCGCAGGCGTTCACGAGTTGAAGCTCATGTTGTGTGACCTTATACCTTTTCATCAGGGTTTTGAGATTTTCGCGCTTTTTCAAGGTATAGGCAGTTACCTCCTGAACCCTCCCCTCCTTCTCCAGCGCGACATGCAGTTCTTCCCGGAACTTGGTTCTTTTGATCCACTCGGGCAGTTTGATCGTATATTCATCCATATCCGGAGGTGTTATTCCGGTGAGAATCTCCGGATTAAGTGCTCTGACGGTCAACATATCCGTTGACGCGGCTTCAGCGAGTACAGTCAGCGGCGTACCCCCCGGCACCTTCTCATGGACAAATTTGATTGGCTGATCATAGTTCAGGTTGGTAAAGCCGAATTTTTCCGGATCCTTTGCGATAATCGCTGCTGCGATCAATCGCGGTATATACTCCCTCGTTTCTCTTGGCAAGGTGTTATAACGTCTAAGTTCCCAGAAATCGTTGGTTTCGTGTTTTTCTATCGCCCTTTCGATCCTTTTTTCTCCAGCATTATAACCGGCGGCAGCCAGATACCAGCAGCCAAACTGATTAAAAAGATCCTTAAGATAAAGCGCGGCAGCCACGGTCGATTTTTCGGGGTCCCTCCTCTCGTCTACCCAGTGGTTTACCCGTAGCCCGTACCTCCCGCCTGTCTCGTATATGAACTGCCAAGGGCCGCATGCCTTCATCGACGAATAAGCCTTTGGATTAAAACCGCTTTCGATCATTGCCACATAGATGAGGTCTTCCGGTAACCCTTGCCCACGGAGGATCTCTTTGATCATCGGCACATATCGCCTTGACCGGCGAAGCCAGTTCGCGAATATTTTGCGCTTTTCCGTGCTGAAGTACTTTACGAAGTATTCGACCGCATCATTGAAAACGATGGGTATGTCAAATTGTCGCAGATAGTCGGGTGTCAACAGGGAGGCAAGATTTTCATCGTCTGCGCCATCCTGCCTTATTAAGACGGACATACCCGTTGTCTGCTCGCTCGGCTCCGTCGGGCTCGGTTTTGCCTGATCCACCTTTCTTTTGTCCGGTTTCTTCCGGCCTGCCGCTTTCTGTGCGGCTCTCTTTGGCCCGTTCCTGTACGTTTCCTTATCTGTTTCTGATCGAGTGGCAGGCGCATGTATATCAGAGGCAGAGGTACCGCCCGCTATCTTGACAGGCTCCTGGGAGGCTGGAATCATAGAGCCGGCGGGATAAAGCTGATTTGCAGGGGTAAAGGATCTTTCACCCGCGCATCCGTTCAAAATGAGGCATCCAAGGATCAGAAAGAAGAGAGCAATCTGCATAGCCCGAAAATATCCGTAAAGAGCGGTTATTTATTGATTCTTTCTGATAATAAGTGGGAAACGTTTTTTAAGTCAATAAAAAAATGAAATTTTCTCTCTATGTGAGTTGTTTTCCGGTGAGTTGCCTGTATCCTCTCGCAAACTCGCTGGCTGGCATTCTCTTTCTGTTCTCCATTTGCACTTCCTTGAGGATCAGGCTGCCCTCCCCTGCAGCGACTTCCAACCCTTCCGATGAAACGGATACAATGACACCAGGTTCTGCTTTTTTCGTACCGCTATCCTCTGCCGGCTTGATTTTGAATACCTTCAGGGACTTGTTATCGAGGAATGTGAACGCAGTTGGCCATAGTACCACCGCCCGAACCTGCCTTATTATCTCAGGCGCACCGACATGCCAGTCGATCCTGCCCATTTCCTTCGTAATCATGGGCGTGTAGGTTGCCTTGTCCTCGTGTTGAGGTTCACCGTGTATCCCGTTGATCCTCACCTCATCTATCACGCCCGGCAGAATTTCCGAAGCCCGCACCGATAAACGATCCGACAAGGTTCCTGCATCCTCTTCCGGTTGGAGAGCGACCTTCTCCTGATACAGGATATCGCCTGCATCCATCCTCTCGTTCATCCGGATGATGGTCACCCCCGTTTCCGTCTCTCCGTTCCAGATCACCCACTGAAGTGGCGAGGGGCCGCGGTATTTCGGAAGCAATGAGGGATGAATGTTGATAGGGCCGATTGCCGGTATCTCCAGGGCCCATTTCGGTATGATAAGCCCAAAAGACGCAACCACGAAGAGATCCGGTGTGAAGTCGGCTATTTGTTTTGCCTGCTCGTCTTTGAAAGAGTCGATCTCGATCAAAGGAAGGCCAAGCGAAAGCGCCGTCCTTTTGACCTCGTTATCTTCGAGGAGATACCCCCTTCCCTTCGGCTTCGTCTTCTTTGTCACCACGCAGGATACAGAGGAGTAAATAGATTTAAGGGAAGGTACCGAGAAACTCGAAGAGCCGAAGAATATGATCTTCATTTCTTCTCTTTCGCGTATTCACGCTTGAAAAGTTGTTTCTTGACCGGGCTTAAGTGATCGACAAAAAGAATACCGTTGAGGTGATCTACTTCGTGCTGACATGCCCGGGCCAATAAACCGGTGCACTCGATCCTGAGTTCCTTGCCTTCAATATCTATTCCCCTCAGCACTACCCTCTGTGCCCTTTTTACCGCTTCATAGAAGCCCGGAATACTGAGGCAGCCTTCTTCTCCGGCCTCTTCGCCCTCCAGCCTTACGATCTCCGGATTCACGACGGCAAGGGGCGAGCTCGCCTTTTCCGACCCGGTTTCAAGGGTAATGATACGGAGCGAAAGCCCGATCTGATTGGCCGCCAACCCGACCCCATTGGCGGCACACATGGTCTCGATCATGTCTTTGCAGAGCCGGTTAATCTCGTCCGTCACCCGGGGGACCTCTTTTGCTTTTTCCCGCAATACCCTGTCAGGATATGTTTTTATAGGATGAATCATGAGCATTATTTTAGAATTATGAGGGCTGATAGTCAATACGCGGCGCTGGTCTGGTGTCCGGGGCAATGGTGAGGGAGCCGGCCGTGGAGTTTCGGCCTGCTCTTCTTCTCTTTATATCGATTGAGGATTATATTAAGAACGTACAAAACAACCACAGGGAGAGGGATTTATGGCAAGACTCGACAGAATGATTCAACCCTACATCCACGATCCTTATTTTGTCAGGGAAAAGTATCAGGACCCATCGGTGTGCACGAAATGCAATCTGGTTTTTCACGACGGCATCTTTGAATGGCTGGACACCACGCCGCCCAGTGCACAGAAGATGGTGTGCCCTGCCTGCAGACGCATCGAGGACAGTTACGAGGGCGGGAACGTCGTGCTGGAGGGGGCCTTTCTGAAGGATCACAGAAGTGATGTGTTGAACATCATCAGGAATGTGGAGCAATTGCAGAAGCGTAAGAGACCGCTCGAAAGGATAATGAGCATTCTGCCGACAGACGAACGGATCGAAATAAAGACCACCTATGAACACTTGGCACGAAGGATTGGGGAGGCGGTGAACAAAGCCTACAAGGGTGAGCTGAAACTCCAGTACCGGGAAGCGGAAAAATTCATCAGGGTATACTGGCGCCGGGATTGACGGACTTTTTCAAGTGATCGAGCAGCGAGAATAGCTTCGCCTTCCCCATGGTAACGAGAGCCACGCCATGGGGATAGAGATGACCGTTTTCCGTTATCATAAGCGAAGATGACTTGATATCCTCTTCCGTAAGCTGCCTTACGAGACGGATCGACTCTTTATCCGCGTCAAGAAAAGGGATGCCCCGCTCTTTTAGCTTCACAGGGATTATTTGACCTGAAGTGAAGTTGCCGGTGGAGCTGTCTATGTTTGCCTTCAATATGAGGCTAATGCCGTTCGGGCCCTTTATATTGAACCTGCCGTAAGTCAGAAAGTTGCCGAGGCTGTAAACAATCAGCTTTCCCCTGTATATTTCCATGGCTCGCAGTACGTGGGGGCCATGGCCGATGACCATGTCTGCTCCGGCATCGACCGCCGTTCGGCTGAACTTCACGACATTGCCACGCATCTCACTGCCAAACAGTTCATTGACATCGGACACGTGGAGCGCCTCCTTGCCCTCGGCACCCCCGTGGAAAGAGACTATTACGATGTCATTCTCTTTCTTTAAATTCTGCACGGTTTCGGCTGCTTTCAAGAGATTAAGAATCGAGGTTGACTCGTGCGGGCAGGAAAAGGAAAACCCGACCAGGACGACATTTTTGCCCCTAATATTAAATCGAGCCACTCTCTCACCTCCCACAGCCGCGATACCCGCCGCCTTCAGGGTCTTCAACGTACTCTGAAGACCTTCCCCGCCAAAATCCAGGATGTGGTTATTTGCAACGCCAACCGTATTGAAGCCACTTTGAGAAAGATACTTCACGTACCTTGTAGGCATGCGGAACTCGAAACAGCCAACCCCGTTTGATCTCACGCCCGCGCACTTACGGGCAATGCCTTTTTCAAGAAACGGCGCTTCAAGGTTGCCGAAAACGATATCTGCGCCGTTCAGGCTGTCGCGTACGCCGTCAAACAGAGAAGCCCCGTCATTGGGAGGAAGAATGGGAGTCGGATAGGTGCTTCCCATCATTATGTCTCCAACCGCCGTAATGCTGATAGTTTTTGCGGGATCGAAGACCCTTCCCGGAAAGAGGGAAAAAGCGGCAAGGAAGAGGAAGGCCAAGGCAGCAAGGACCGTGGTCGCGAAGGAACGCATCTTGCCTAAATGTATCATATGATATTATTCAGCCGCTATTGTATTTATGCCAAGTCCGGTAGAGGATTCGCTGCACTTAATCTTCTGCTATAATAATACTCGACGTGATTACAAGGGAAATAACGTCCAGGTCGATTTTGTCAAAATCGGGCATCGGAGGCATTGATTACTGCATCAACCCCTTTGTCGGCTGCTCTCACGGGTGCTTGTACTGCTACGCAAGTTTCATGAAGAAATATACAGGCCACAGGGAGCCCTGGGGAGCATTCGTAGATGTGAAAACCAACGCCCCTTCCCTTCTTGAAAGACAACTCCGGAAGGCGACCTCGGGAACCATCGTTCTCAGCTCCGTGACGGACCCCTATCAACCTGCGGAAAGGACTTACAGGGTGACCAGAAGATGCCTGGAAGTCCTGGCGCATTCCGGCTTGTCCGTCGAGATCCTTACTAAGTCTCCGCTCATCCTGAGAGACGCCGATTTACTCAAAACGCTTCCCGATGTCAAAGCCGGTCTCACGATTACTACTGACAATGACTCGGTAAGGCGGTTGTTCGAGCCCGGAGCGCCGCCGATAGAGAAGAGGATCAAGGCACTGGAGAGTCTTCGGGCCATGGGTATATCGACCTACGCCTTCATAGGCCCTGTCCTGCCGATGAACCCGGAGATGCTTGCGGGAATGATAGAGCCCCACGTGGATAGCATCCTGATCGACAGAATGAATTACCCCTCGAAGACAGTTGCGGTTTACAGGAAAAACGGGTTTGAGGAGTGGCTCGACAGGAGTTTTGCGGACGGGATCGTTGCGCGTCTCGGAAAGGCCTTCAAGGGAATACAAGTCGAGCTCTATTAAAGATCGGCGAGCCATTTCTCCAGTCTTTCACAGCCCTGCCGCAACCTTTCTATGTTATTTGCGTAGGAAAAACGCACGTGTGAGGCTGCTTTGTAGGAACCGAAATCGTAGCCGGGAGTGATGGCCACACCTGCCTCAAGGAGCGCACGCTCCACAAACTCCATGCTGTCCATTCCCCATTCTTCGATACCCGCATAAATGTAGAATGCTCCGTCGGGCTCTGCGGGCAGGTCAAAACCCAACTCCTTGAGCCGGGGAAAAAGAAAATCCCGCCTCTCCTGATAGATCCTTTTCATCGCTTCCAGTTCTTCAGTGGTGTCGAACGCATCGAGGGCAGCGTACTGCGCAATGGTGGGAGCAGATATAAAAACATTCTGCGCGATCCTCTGCATCGGACGGACAAGGGATTCCGGCACGACCATCCAGCCGAGTCTCCATCCCGTCATCGCCCAGGTCTTCGAGAAACCATCGATGACTATAATGTCCCCTGAAATGGCAAGTGCCGAAGGAAAGTCCCTCCCGTAAGTGAGACCGGAATATATCTCATCCACGGTCAAAACCCCGCCCTTTTTGGCGACTGTTGACTGAAGTTGCCTGAGAGACGCTTCGGTGTACACTATGCCGGTCGGGTTGGACGGGCTGCAGACCATGAGCAAATGCGGTACCGTCCCTGTTGCCTCCACCTGATCGGCGGTAACTTCAAAACGGGTGTCTTCAGAGACCGGCAGGGTGACCACCCGCGCATCGAACAGGGTACCAAAGTTCCTGTAGCATGGGTATCCGGGATCGGAGATAAAGAGGTTTTTCTTCCGGTCCAGGAGCACTGCACAAAGAAGAAAAAAGGCACCGGAAGTCCCGTTGGTAATGATGATCCTTTCGGGCGATATCTTCACGCCTCGTGAGTCGGCATAATGGCGGGCGATTCGCTCCCTCAGCTCCGGAAGGCCCAGACTGTGCGTGTAGAAAGTATGCCCCGCCTCTATTGCCCGGACGGCTGCATCCCGTATACGTGTCGGTGTGGCGAAATCCGGCTCTCCTATCTCCATATGGACCACATCCCTGCCTGCCGCCTCGAGAGCCTGAGCCTTCTCCAACAGCTCCATTACGTAAAAGGGTTGAATTTTTGTGGACCTGGCGGTGCACTTTGCAGAAGGCCGACGCGTCACGATAAAGGCTCCATAGCCACCGGCTCCATGCCCTCTTCCAGATATTTGTGCGCAAGGTTTATATACAGCTCTTTTGCCATATTCCAGTAGTCGCTGTCCTCCTGTTTCATCTCTCTGACTTTCCTGGCCGGATTGCCCGCCATCACGGAGGATTCGGGTGTCTTTTGCCCCCGTTTCACAATGGCGCCCTCGGCGATGATCGAGCCTCCTCCCACTTCGCACCTGATGCTCAGTATTGCGCCCATCCCGATGGTGACAAAGTCCCCGATACTTTTGGCGTGGATGATCGCCCCGTGCCCGACGGTTACCCTGTTGCCTATGGTGCAACGGTCATGCGGCGGGGCGTGGACGATTACTCCTTCTTCCACCGCAGTTCCGTCCCCGATGATTATTGTGCCGTAGTCGCCTCTCAGGATAACACCATGACCGACATAACAGTCGCTCCCGATCCTCACGTCCCCTATCACTGAAGCTGTTTCGCTCACATAGGTACCCCGGCCGACGATCGGCTGTCGTCCGTCAAATCTGTATAGCATTCGATTTTCTCCTCTTCCCGTTGCGTGCCGTAAAACTCGTCTATAACGTCATAAGTCCGGAGGACAGTCTTTCCATTTTGTCCCGGTCAAGCAGTTTTATTTTTCTTCCCTCAACCTCAATCAACCCGTCGGCCGCCATCCTTGAAAGGATACGGGAGAGTGTTTCCGGTATGGTACCGAGGACATTGGCGAGCAGCGTCTTCGGTATATCGAGCTCTATAAGCGTCTCCTTTTTTGTCCTGTCACTCAAGTAGATGAGGTAGGATGCGAGTCTGGCCGGTACTTCTTTCAGCGATAACCCTTCAATAAGGCCTGTAAACTGTCGCAGGCGCCTTGACAGCAAGGCAAGCATGTTCATTGCAAGGGAAGGGTCCGTTTCAATGAGCTTCACAAAGGCAGGCCTGGGGAGGAAGATAAGAAGCGCATCTTCTATTGCCTGGGCGTTTGCGGGAAACCGGCCACCTGAGAAGACCGGGACCTCCCCGAAAGGCTCCTGAAAACCTATTATGTGAAGAATCTGCTCCTTACCGTCCGGAGAGAGCTTGAACACCTTCACCCTGCCCCGGACCGTGAGGTAAAAGCCATTTGCCTCTTCACCCTCAGAAAAGACCGTCTCTCCCCGTTTCACCGTCCTGTAGGCGGCAATCCCTGCCAGCCGGCCCAGTTGATCAGGCGGCAATCCCTTGAAGAGGGGAACGCTGTCCAAAAAAGAGATGATATCCATGCCGCTCATGCCTGTTATTTATGAAAGTAACATAATCGCCTCCAAAATGGTACATCGACAGCCGGTCAAAGGCCGACCGATAATCGACCACCGAACCGCCGGCAAAGTGATCTTCAAAATGAATTTTCTTGATCCAAGTCAAGGATAGACATGCTGCAGGCCCTTAAAATACTTACATTACATCACATAAACACATTCAAAGGAGGATAAACCTATGTTTTGTTACCAGTGTGAGCAGACGGCGAAAGGCGAGGCATGTACGGTAATGGGCGTGTGCGGGAAGCAACCGGACGTGGCTGCATTGCAGGACCTTATAGTTCATCTCGTTAAAGGCATTTCTCTGTTCGCATTCGAGGGTCGAAAGGTCGGAGTCATCGATCAGGAGGTGAACGTCTTTACCTTTGAAGCGTTGTTTTCTACTCTTACCAATGTAAACTACGATCCCCGGCGATTTTTCGACATGATACATCGAGGGGCGAGACTCCGCGACCAGTTGAAAGAGAAAGTCGCTAGGGCCGGAGGCAAGGCGGATTTCCAGGACGATGCTGCGGTCTTCGTGCCCGAGAATACCGTCGAAGCGATGGTCAAACAGGGCGAGCGAGTCGGTCTCAAGGCAGATCCTTCGATAAACCGGGATATCCTGTCCCTCCAGCACACCGTGCTTTTTGGAATTAAGGGCATTGCCGCTTATGCCGACCATGCCCAGATCCTCGGGCAAACGGACGATTCGGTACCGGCTTTCATGCATGAGGGAATGGCTGCCATGTTCAACAAGGATTTGAGCCTTAACGACTGGCTGGGACTCGTGCTGAAATGCGGTGAAGTGAACCTGAGGACCATGGAACTGCTCGATGCCGCCAATACCGGGGTATACGGGCACCCGGTGCCGACCAGGGTTCCTCTGGGGGCCAAAAAAGGCCATGCAATTCTGGTATCGGGTCATGACCTGAAGGACATGGAAGAAATCCTGAAACAGAGCGAGGGGAAAGGGATTAATGTTTACACCCATGGAGAGATGCTGCCGACCCATGCCTATCCCGGCCTCAAGAAATACCCTCACTTCTACGGGCATTTCGGCACAGCCTGGCAGAACCAGCTCAAGGAGTTCCCCAATTTCCCGGGGACCATCCTTCTTACCACAAACTGCCTGATGAGAGTCCAGCAAGCATACCAGGACAACATCTTTACCCGAGGGGCTGTGGGTTGGCCCGGCGTCCACCATTTACAGACCAGGGACTTCGGACCCCTGATCGACAAAGCCCTTACCATGCCGGGATTTCAGGAGGATACGAACGGAAAATCCGTCATGGTGGGATTCGGAAGGAACACCGTCATGGGTGTTGCCGACAAGGTGATCGAGGCGGTCAAGGGAAAGAAGATCCGTCACTTCTTCCTCGTTGCCGGTTGTGACGGCGCGAAACCGGGGCGCAACTACTATACTGAATTCGTGGAGAAGGTGCCGGGAGACTGCGTGGTCCTGACACTGGCGTGCGGGAAGTTCCGCTTCTTCGATAAGGATCTGGGAGATATAGGCGGTATCCCGAGGCTCCTCGACGTAGGCCAGTGCAACGACGCGTACTCTGCAATTCAGATCGCCGTCGCCCTTGCCAATGCATTTAACGTGGGCGTCAATGATCTTCCGTTATCCTTCATCCTCTCATGGTATGAGCAAAAGGCAGTGGCAATCCTCCTCACGCTGCTTTACCTCGGCATCAAGCACATGCGGCTGGGGCCGTCACTTCCCGCGTTCATAACGCCCAACGTGCTTGACGTGCTGGTGAAGAACTACGACATCAAACCGATCACCACACCGGATGAGGACTTGAGGGCAATACTCGGGTAAGAGAGGAAAGGGCTGGGGTCGACGAGACACCTGTGAGAGGAAGACAATGAAGTGTCCGGGACAGGATACACGTTACTGGAAACCGGGGGACATCTTTGAGATCTCATGCCCCGAGTGCGGGCATGAGATAGAATTCTTCAAAGATGAAGCAACCAGGAGGTGCAGAGCCTGCGGTAAGGTGACGGTGAATCCGAAGATGGACTTCGGGTGTGCGGCCTACTGCAAGTATGCTTCCGAGTGCCTGGGAGAACTGGGTCCGGAGCTCATTGCAAAACGCGACGACCTGCTCAAGGACCGCGTGGCTGTTGAGGTCAAACGCCGGCTCGGGCAAGACTTCCGGAGGATTTCCCACGGAATGAGGGTCGCCCGGTTTAGCGAAGAAATAGCCGGGGAGGAAAAGGCGGATCTTGCAGTCCTGCGCTGCTCCGCCTACCTCCACCTCTTGCTTGAACGTGAAAGTGACAATGAAGTGGCTGGTATTGCCCGAAAAGAGGCACGGGAGATATTGACACGACTCGGGGCACGGCGTGAATTGGCGGAAAAGGTAGAGGCGACTATCGATGACTTCATGGCCGGACGAAGAGGGCGTCTGAAGGAGGCAGATGTCTTGTCTGATGCCCATCTTCTTGCTTTCATGGACGAAACAAAGGATCGAATCGGGTACCGGAATGAGAAGGAAGTGGAAGAAAGATGCTCGACGGGCACCGGCAGGAAGTTGGCGAGAAGACTGTTGGGGGACGATTCGGGATAGCAGCCGTATCGGGAATGGATCACACCTGATTTGCAATCAGGGAGGCTTTGTGTGATACTAACGTCCTATGGGACTCATCAGGCTACTTTTCAATGACCCCGGGACCTTTATCCTTCTCATCATCCCCCTCCTCTACTCGGTAATCATCCACGAGGTTGCCCATGGGTGGGTTGCGGACAAGATGGGGGATTCCACCGCGCGATGGATGGGACGCCTCACCCTTGATCCGAGAAAGCACCTTGATCCCATAGGCACGCTGATGCTTTTTTTCTTCGGTTTCGGCTGGGCAAAGCCGGTGCCGGTCAACTTCGACAATCTCAGCGATCACCGCAAGGGATTGATCTTCGTGTCGGCTGCAGGCATAGTCGCCAACATCATCCTCGCTTTTTTGTCGCTCCTTGTTCTTCGCATAACCGACCTCGATTTCACCGGGCCGGTCTCCCGGGTCCTCCAGTACCTGGCGCAGATCAATATTATACTTGCGTCGTTCAACCTCATTCCCATTCCACCCCTGGACGGATCCAAGATCCTCATGGGCTTCACTTCGAGGCAATTCCAGTATTCAATGATGAGGCTTGAACCGTTTGGTTTCTTTATAATCATAGGCTTGCTTTATCTGGGTGTTCTCGACCCCTTGATCGGTTTCTTCAGGTGGTTGATTATCGGCCTCATCAGCCTTCTGATTCCCTAACGCCGGGAAGACCAATCTTGAAAAAACATCGTCAAAGGTGCTATCATCGATCATGCGCAGCTCAGTGGAACCGGTCAAGGTAACAGACAAGGTCTTTATGGTAGGCAATTCCGATATGACGGATGGCAGGGATTGCTCGGTCTATCTCCTGGACCTGAAGGAGCTTGTTCTCGTGGATACCGGTGCCGGCATGAATACGGGCCAAATTGTGAGGAATATAGAGCTTCTGGGCTTCGATCCTTCCTGGCTGACAACCGTTCTTCTCACCCATTGCCATATCGATCATGTCGGCGGCGCTTCATATCTGAAGGAACGTTTCGGGGCGCGCATAATAATGCACGAACTGGACGCCCAGCCGGTCGAGCGCGGAGACATGCGAAAAACAGGAGCATCCTGGTACAATATTCATTTTGTCCCTTTGGCTGTTGACGTAAAACTCCAAGAGTCAGAAGAAGTGCTCACTTTTGGGTCGCATAAGCTGGTCTGTCTGCACACGCCGGGTCATACTCCCGGCTCTCTCTCAATTTACATGGACTCTGAGGGGAAGAGAATTCTCTTCGGGCAGGATATACACGGCCCTTTTCTCCCGGAGTTCGGCGCTGACCTGGTTGCCTGGCGCAATTCTATGGAAACGCTTCTTGCCCTTGACGCAGACATTCTTTGTGAGGGCCACTTCGGCGTCTATCACTCAAAGAATCGGGTGAAGAGCTACATAGAGTCCTATCTCGACCAATACGGTTAAAGATTCCACGCGCAACAAAACAGCCGGAAGAACAGGACCAAACCTGCTCTTCCGGCTGTTTTGTGAAGATCGGCTCGTCCTATTCTGACAGAGCGTCTTTTGATTTCTCGTATGCTTCCTTTCCTTCGGCTATGCGTGACTCCATCTCTGATTTCTTCTGCTGAAATACTTCTGCTCCCTTCTGCATTGCCGTCGACATCTTGTCTCTCGCCTGTCCGTAGTAACCTCCGGCCTTTTCTCTCGCATCCTCCGCCAGATCCTTGATGTGTTCTCTCGTCTGACGTCCTGATTTCGGGGCCACCAGCAAAGCAACAGCCGCTCCTACCAGTCCACCGAGAATGAATGACAACAACCATGAGCCAGTATTCGTTCCGTATTCGTTCTCCTCATACTTCATTTGCTCCTCCTTCCTCTTTTGCGCAACGTCAAAAGGCTTAATTACCTTGCCAAAGTATCTGGCAATCTCACTTCACTCCGACCTGCCTGAACAGATTCTTCAGGAAGACCTCCACGCCTGTCCGAAGTCCGGCCCTCAGCCCGACCACTGATGCCACGGCCTCAATTCCAAGACCCTGGACTGTATCACCTATCCGCCTGATGTTCCCCGTCAACTGTTTCACTTCGCCGCCCGCATCCTTCACGCAGCCTGAAAAGGACTTTATGTCGTTGGTCATGGTGTTCACATTTTCGGTGATACTTTTCAGGTTTCTAAGGTTATCGTTGACCTCGACCAGTGTTTGCTGCAATGCCTGATCCGCCGTATCGATGAACTTTCTGGTAACCTTTATTGTCTCGGCAACCCTCAAAGCCAACCAGATAAGAACGATCACCAGCGCGATAATTGCCGCAGTAATCAGCCCGAAGAACACCTCGTTCGTTGTCATCCCCTCTTGCCCCTCCCTTTACGATTTTAAGCGTCCAAACTGCTTCCGGCAACTATTCTTATTAGAAAATAACTATTTTTGGCTTCACTGTAAAGACCTTTGATCTTCATAATACCTGACAAAGCTAAAGAGGTCACGTGCGGAACATCGTGAAAAGCTTGAAAACGGCTTACAGATGGATTACTTTAAAAGCGACCAGCTTTCGCTGCAAAATCCAGCATTCAGAGGAGAATAAGAGCAAATGGTTAAACTGACGGAATCGCTTTTCCTCATACCCGGCCAGGATGAAATGATCCCCGATTCTCATGTCTATCTGTTGGGAGAACCCGGTTCGGGCGACCTCTCGCTTGTAGATGCAGGTCTTATGGGCAAGGGGGCCTACAAGTTGAGATCACTTCTCGAGAACGGCACAAATCTCTCCGATATTAAAAGGATAATCATGACTCACACCCACCTGGATCACATAGGATGTATCAAAGAGATCATTAAGGAGATCCCTTCCTTGGAGTTGTGGGTACATGCGGAAGAAGCAGAGCCTCTTGAAGAGGGGGACGAGAGGACCGTGTACGGGATGGATATGTTTAAGCAGATGTGCCAGATGCAATACCGTCTGAAGGACGGTGACTTTACCTTTAAAGTAAACAGATGGTTGAAGGACAACGAGGAGCTATCGATAGGCGGGCAAACCTGGACCGTCCTTCATATCCCCGGTCACTCTCCCGGCGGAATAGCGCTATACGACGGCAAGAACGGCGTATTGATCCCCGGGGATGTGGTTTATGCCGACTACGCCATAGGCCGGTTTGACCTTCACGGAGCAAACGGCCAAAAGCTCAAGAACTCGCTCATGAGGCTCGGCGAACTGAACGTGAAAATGCTTCTGCCCGGCCATAACCGTATTCTCAAGGATGTTCCTCAAAATTACATCTTGAATACGGCCAAGCAATGGGGGCCTTATCTGGGGTAAGCGGGGTACTGATGAGCGAAGGGTAAAACCCCCTTCCCTCTTGTGTTTTTGTGCTCCAGGGAGGGCGGAGATGTACGTTGCAACGGCAGGAACGGCGCATTCGGTGAAAACCTATGCGCCTGCCTTCGCCTTCTCTTTCTCCCTTTCGTAGGCTTCCCTACCCGCTTCAATTGCCGCCGTTAACAAAGGGCCACTTTCTTTCATCAGTTCCCTGCCCCTGTCCACGGTGGCTCCCATTTTTTCTCTTGCCTGCCGGTAGTAAACACCCATCTTTTCCCTGGTATCTTCGGAAGCTTCTTTTATCTGCTGCCTTGTCCTTGATCCCGGTTGCGGTGTCAAAAGGAGCGCCAATCCTGCCCCCACCAGACCCCCCATCACAAAAGCGATGACCCGCGAAAGACCCCGATGTTGTCTTTCGACAGAATAATGTTCGCTCCCTATTACTGTATAACCTTCTTCGCCGTAACCTTCTTCGCCTGTCATTTTAAGACCTCCTTTCGCAGACTGATTCTATCACAACACGCCGGAACGTGAAAGAAACTTGAGACAAAAACCTTCGCTCCATGCGGTGCCCCATTCCGGGACCCGCCGCCGGGTCCGTAACGGAAACCGAACGACCTACCTTGCGAGGCCCAGTATGCCGATGATGATGAGGTAGACGGCGACGACATAATTGAGCAGCCTGGGCATTATGAGGATCAATATACCCGCGACCAGGGCAACTATCGGCTGTAATGTGAGATTCAGGTTCATCGATTGTTCCTCCTGTTCTTGAGCTGCAGAAGCGGCCGGGCTCCGCCTTTTTTTCTCCAGGTTACACTTTTATTCCGAGCCAATGTCCGAGTCCGTTAAATGCCTCGACCCACCTCTTTGCCTCGTCATCTCCTTTTACTGCCCTTTCTTCGATGGAATCCGACTCTTTCTTGATGGCGATGTACATATTCTGAGACCTCCAGAAATCAAGAGAAAGGTTGAGATTGCTGAGGATCTGCAGCGCCTCCTTCATCTCCTCCATTAACGCCACTGTTTCCGGGGCGTCCCGTTTCCGGATTACCTCCTTCATTCCGGCATCGATCCAGGAAATGACTGAAAGACCAATTCCTGCCTGATCGACCGGGATCGTCCACTTTTTGGCGTCATTTACCAACTGGCTCAGGCGCTCAAGGTTAAACCCTTCCGAGAATATGTCGCGCAGCTCGGCGTTCACCGTTCGTTCAGTGGCGCACATTATGAAAGACGGCACCGGGTTACCGAGCGTCTGCAGGAAGTTCATGATCGAGTAGTTGGCTTCATAAATGGCCCTATAGGCGTCCTCGGCCTGCTCTCTTCGAGGCCTTATTATCTCGTTAACCACCTGTCTCCGCTCATCCTTGAACAAGTGCCAGAGAGAGTAATTGTAGGGGGGGACGAAGTTGTTGTCAAAGGCCCTCACCACCTCTGGCATATTTGCCTTCTCGAATTCCGTCTTTATCCCCTCTGTCATCTTTTGAAAGGTTTCCGCGTCCTTTGCCTTCCTGACCCCCGCCATGACATTATGGTCCCCGAAGTATGCGGCTGCAAACGTGACCTCCGCACTCTCCCATGTGAGATTTGCAGTGATTCTTGATTTTCCTACGGCGAGCCTTGCTGTCCCCGCCACTGATCTCTCGTATACCTCGTCTTCAATCCTGTAAGAGTAGATCTTGCGTGTCTTTTCCGGATATTCGATAAAGAGCGAGCTTATGGCGTAGTGTGCCACCACCCTCAACAGGTCTACTTTAGTCGGCATTACATACATCTCGTAAACCTTTGCACCGTTCTCAAGGACGTTGCTTGGGGCCCGGGCCAACCGTTCGATAAACTGGGCTTCGATAGACAAGTCCTGCTGTATGTCCTGGGCGAGCTGGATCATCCTGGAGGCATAGTCGAGCACTTGAACCGTCTCTATGCCTGATATTTCGTCGAAGAACCAGCCGCAGCTCGTGTACATGAGCATGGAGCACCTTTGCATGCTGAGAAGAAGGAGCGCCCTCACCTTTTCTTCCGGAGATAAATCTTTTGAGGCATGCTTTTGCAGGAAGCCATTGACGTTGTCCAATGAGCGGTCCAGTATCACGTCGATATAATCGTTCCTCGCGGCCCAGGGGTCCTTCAGTAACCGGCCTCCCTCATTTTCGAATAGGGGGATGCAGAGGTTTCTGAGCCAGTCGAGGGCCTCGCGAAGCGGCGCTCTCCACGCCTGGTGCCAGCTTCCGTGCATGCCTGAATTGCAGCCGCAGTTTTCTTTCCATCGTTCCACGCCATGAATACAACTCCACGATGAATTCTCGAATATCTCCACAACCTGGTCCGGTGGATTCTTTTCCAGGTATTCGGAATAGTTCGTGATTTTCGCCAGATCATTGGATTCGATATGATGAACGCAATGGGCGAGAGCCATGTCTCCGAAGCGATGATGATGTCCATATGTCTCGCCGTCGGTTGCAACGTTGACAAGCTGCGGCCAGGTCCTGCTCCCGTTAAACGCGCCTATCAGCCTGTTCGCAAAGGTCTCGCCGCTGATAAGGATGTTCTCAAAAGCAATACCCTGAGAGATGGGGCCGTCATAAAAGAAAAGGGCAATATGTCTGCCGGACGGAAGGAGACAGACATAGGGTCTCGTGGGATCTATCTTCCCCCCTTCCACACTTTCCCAGGCCTGCCCGTCACTTATCGGCCTGATCCTTTTTGCCTGCCTGGGGGCGAGAATCGTGAATTTGATTCCCTGATCGGCCATGATGTCAAGTGTCTCGAGGTCCACAGCGGTTTCGGGCAGCCACATTCCTTCCGGTTCCCGCCCGAACCGGTACCTGAAATCCCGGATACCCCACACCACCTGGGTATACTTGTCCCTGTCATTGGCGAGGGGCATGATCATGTGATTGTATGCTTGGGCCAGCGCTGATCCATGGCCCGAAAACATGTCCCGACTCTTGCGGTCCGCATCGAGGATAGCCTGATATGTCTCGGTGTCCCGCCCTTCCATCCATGAGAGGAGCGTCGGGCCGAAATTAAAACTGATCTTCGAATAGTTGTTTACGATATCGATAATCCTGTCCTCGGCCACAATACGGGAGGCGGTATTCGGCGCATAGCATTCCGCATTTATCCGTTCGTTCCAGTCGTGAAAGGGGTAAGCAGAATCCTGCACCTCAATAGCTTCGAGCCACGGGTTTTCGCGAGGCGGTTGGTAAAAATGACCATGAATACAGATGTACCGGTCCATATCGATCTCTTTGGCCGCGGTCCTGCTACGTCAGGACTGTCACACCCTCCATGCCTGACTTCATATCTGCGCCGTCGGTCTTCTCCCTCCCAAAAACAGGGACAGGATAAACAGAATAATGAAGACGAAAAAAAGTACTTTGCCGAACCATATTGAAGAGCCCGCTATGCCGGTGAAGCCAAAAAAGCCTGCAACTATCGCGACGATCAAGAAGGATATTGCCCAATACAGCACGATACACCTCCTAAGGCCGGAACCAAAACCGAGACGAAGAACCGTTCCATCTGCTTTTCCCGAGACCGCAGGCCGCAAGCTTCTTAACTAAATATAGTGCATCGGACATTCGAATCAAGGCGATTTTCTGGCGCAAGTGGATTCTGCGAGCGGAGGACTTCCTAGAGGCGTACTACTGCTTCCGGTGCGAAGACGACTTTCGGCTCATGATAATGCACGTAATTCCTTCGCTGAACTTTCAGGAAAACGACCCTGCGTGACTACTCGTGACTACTAAGGATCTATTCTTCTATGATGATGGCTTCCACGGGGCATGCATCTGCTGCTTCCCTGCAGGAATCCTGAGCATCCTTGGGAACGTCTTCCATTTTGGTCGTGGCCACTTCTCCGTCCATTTCGAAGATTTCAGGACAAATGGCAACACAGGTCTCGTCGCCTACACATGCATCCTGATCAACACGCACCTTCATGGTCAACCTCCTGTAATTATTTGTTTTATCCGAAAGGCTTTTACCCTCCCTTTCAACGGCACAAATCACGCTATCGGGCACCCCGGTTTTATTTCACCTTTTCATCTTCCGCCTCTTTCAGCCGGGTGACAATAACGGTGATAGAAGCATCGGGCTGGAGGTAGGTTTGAGCCACCCGGCGTATATCCTCTCTCGATATCGAGTTGATAAGAGAGGGGTATCTGGCGGGATAATCAAGCCCGAGCCCGAAGTACTCGACCTGGCCGAAAAAAGACGCTATTCTCGATTGTGTACTAAGTTTCTGCGGGAAATTGCCTACAAGGTATTTCTTCGCATCTTCAAGTTCCTCCGGGGAGACAAGCTCCGTCCTTATCCTCACCAGATCTTCCATCGCTACTTTTATCGCTTCATCCGTGGAGGGAAGTTTTGTCTGGAGATGGATTTGAAACGAACCGCCATACTTGCGGGCCTCAAAAAAACTCGCCGCAGAATACGCCAGACCTCTCTTGTTCCTGATTTCTTGCATGAGCCGGGAGGTAAGGCCTCCACCTCCAAAGATATGATTCATCACGGTTGCTGCATAGTAATCTGGGTTATCCCTGCTCATCCCGCGATTACCGATGATGATGTTGGACTGGGTGACCGGCTTACCGACTTTTATGACCTGCTTCTTTTGTGCTGCCGAGAAGAGTGCCTTCGATTCCGGGATCGCCTTTCGCGGCCACATTTCAAGCCTTTTTACGATAGACCGGCTTAGCTCCTGCTGACTGACATCTCCCACAACCACAAGGATGGAATTGTTGGGGTGATAGTAGTCCTGGTGAAACTGCTTCACCATCCTTGGCGTCAGTTTTCCTACCGACTCCTTTGTCCCCTCCGCAGGGTGGCCGTAGGGACCGTCAAGATACAGGGCTTTCTGAAACGCCCTTTCTGCTACGTACCCCGGTTGATCCTCCGAAGACTGGATTGCGCCGAGGGTCCGGGAGATCTCTTTCTTTATCTCGTTCTCCGGAAAAGTCGGTTTCATCACTGCGTCCATGAAAATCGAAACGGAACGATCGAGGTCCTTTGTGAGGGCACGGAGAGTCACCGCAGTATAGTCCTTGCCTGCCGCTGAATTCAGCCTGGCGCCCATAAAATCGATCTCTTCGTTGATCTGCTGGAGTGTTCTGCCTGCGGCGCCAAAAAGCAGGCTTGCCGCGGTGAGGTCTGCTAACCCTTCCCTTCCCGCAGGATCGTCCTTCGATCCGGTTTTGACCATAAGATACATCGTGACAAAGGGAAGTGAGTGCTCTTCTGAGACGAGCAGGACAAGCCCGTTGTCGAGCACGGTCCTTTGGACCGGAGGAAGGGCGAAGGCGATACCGGATACAATAGAAAGCCATACGGCGACGAGACAGGCGGTCACAAAAGGCTTTCTCATTTCTGCTCCTTATCGCACGATAGTGCGTTCTCTTGACGGAGAGCCGGGCTGGACGGGTTTCGGCTCGGCCGACGGAATGGGCTCAAGAATGGCGGTCGTGCAATTGGATTCGACAAGATATTTGTTTGCAACCCTTCTCACGTCTTCTGCGGTCACTGCCCTTATTATGGGAACGAACTTGTCTATGTCTTTCCAGGAAGAAGCGATCTCGTACATCGCAAGCAGCATCCCCTGGTAGAAGAGCGAGTCCTGTCCGAAGGTGAAACCCGCTTCGATCTGATTCTTTGCTTTCTCAAGCTCCCGTTGTCCCACGAGCTCTTTCTGCAGACGCTTTATCTCTTCGAGCAACGCCTTTTCCACCTGTCCGACCGTTTTTCCGGGTAAAATGTCGGCGGCTACGGAGAAGAGATTGGGGTCTCTGGATGTCAGTTCATTATCCGCATCGACACTGAGAGCCAGCTGCTTCTCTCTCACGAGGTTCGAGTTGAGCCTGGAAGTCTCTCCGGTTGCGAGAAGTGCGGCGATAACTTCGAGAACATAACTGTCCGGGCTCTTGAGGTTCGGCACGTAATACGATTTCACGATGGAAGCGAGCTGGGCCTCTTTTCTGACCACTATCCTTCTCTCGCCCAATTGGGGCATCTCCGTATCCTTATGCTGGTCAGGGGCAACACCTTTCGGGATTGGTCCGAAGGTCTGCTCGATCATCGGAAGGATCGCCTCTTTTTTGAAATCCCCCACGACCACGATAAATGCATTGACCGGATTGTAATAAACCTTGTAGTACTTTCGGAGGTCGTCCACGGTGAGGCGGGCGATGTCCTGCATCCAGCCTATGATCGGCCAATGATAGGGCTGCACCTGGAACGCAGTCGCCTGGAGCTGCTCCTGCAGTACTGCCTTCGGGTTGTCATCCGTCCGCAATCGCCGCTCCTCCATCACCACCGACTTCTCGGTCTTGAAGTCCTCCTCTCTCAGAAGCAAACCCTGCATTCTGTCCGATTCAAGCCTTATCGGTATCTGGACCCGATCGGAGCTCATGTTCTCGAAGTAGGCGGTAAAATCGTATGAGGTGAAGGCATTCTCATCACCGCCGTTCTGCTCGACAATGCGTGAAAACTCACCCGGCCCGATCTTCTCGGTCCCCTTGAACATCATGTGCTCAAGCAGATGGGAAAGGCCCGTTTTCCCCCATTCTTCATTCCGGGAGCCGACGCGGTACCAGACCTGAAAGGTGATAAGCGGGGCTTTACGGTTTTCGAGCAGGATAATCTTGAGTCCGTTCGGCAGCACTACTTCGGAAACCTGCTCCGATAGTGCTCCAAAAACAGACGAAACAACACCGAGAGCGAGCGCTGTGGCAAGGCAGACAATTAAGGATGATTTGCTGAGCACTACCCCTATGCGTGACAACATTATACTGATGATTGTAGGGGCACCGATCTTGATTGTCAAGCTCGGCCGGCTCGTCGCGCAAGGGTTTTTATCGTAAAATTTTCTTGCAAATGGACGCCCAGGGAAACAGAATTGAAGCATGGTGCACAAGATATGGTATGAGTGGTTGCTTTTGTGAAGAAAGATGAGGAGGATACATGAGCAAACAGGTCGATGCCGAGGGGCTTTCCCAATGCGACGGAAAAGAAGGGAGACCGGCATATGTCGCCTATAAGGGAAGGATCATTGATGTCTCCGGAAGTCGTCTCTGGCGGGACGGCCTTCATATGGGAAGACATACGGCAGGAAAGGACCTTACCGGGGAAATAGAAGCAGCGCCGCACGGCATCGATGTGCTCGACCGCTATCCGGAAGTGGGCACCCTGGTAGAGGAAGCGAAGCCGCACGGACCTGCCATGTCCCCTCTCCTTTCGGGCATCTTTGCCCGTTATCCGCTCCTTCGACGTCATCCGCACCCTGCGGTGGTCCACTTTCCCATAGTGTTTACCCTTTCCGCCAGCTTCTTCTCCATCCTCTACGTGCTGACAGGGAACCGCTCCTTTGATCACACGGCCTTTTACTGCCTCGCCGGCGCCCTCCTCTTTACGCCTCTGGGGATACTGACCGGCTTTTTGACGTGGTGGGTCAACTACCTGGCCATGCCGATGAGGGCGGTTACCATTAAGAAGAACTTGTCCTTTGTGATGCTCGCCATGCTTTTGATCCTTTTGGTCTGGCACGGCTTTGACCCCACGATCCTGGATCGGCTTTCAGGTCCTGCCATTCTCTACCTGGCCCTCGTGACGGCCCTCAGCCCTCTGGTTCTCATCGTCGCCTATTACGGCGGCACCCTGACCTTCCCTCTCGAAAAGCATTAACGGATCGCTCCCGACAATAGCACGAACCGGCTGGCTGCCGCATCCGCTGTTCCTGATAAGGAGGGACAAGTATCATTCCTCTTTTGTTCCACGGTCTTCCCGTCCCGCCTTTCGTCTTTTTATCCAGGCAAGAGCCTTGTCGCGAACGCGCCCGGCCCACTCGAACTCTGTGGCAAGGATAGCGAGCCCGAGGGGTATGAGGAGGAATGCGGGTCCGGGAAGAACAATCATGGCAAGACCTGTTGTCAGTACGGCGAATCCCGCCGTCCCCACGACAACCCGTCTCAACCGGCTATGCTTTCTCCTCATGGACTCTCGGAGATTACTACATCCACACGTATCTGCGATCTTGGCCATACCTTCCGCTACTCTCCTTTAAGCTCAACCGTACCGGCGACCGTTTTCTGAAGGGAACTTCTTCTGTCCTCTCTTCTGATGAGGTAACGTTTTATCCACTTCTCGATCTCAACGGCTACAAACACGAGGGAAGAGACTGCAAGTACAAGGAGAAGCTGAGGCAAACTCAAAGGTTCAGTCCGGAAAATAGGATTGAGAAACGGTACGTAGACCGTGACCATCTGAAGAATGAAGGCAAGGCTCGCTGCCCAGAGGAGAGGTTTATTGGAAAAGAGCCCCTGGGTGAAGAGCGATTGTCTTTCCGACCGGATCGCAAGCACGTGACCAAGCTGCGTGAGACAGAGGACGGTGAATACCATGGTCTGCCAGTGGTCCCCGTCCATCTTGATGGACCACACCTGAATACCGAGAACGAGCGCAGCCATGAGGAGCCCCACCCACAGGGCGTGATATCCCAGGCCGTGGGCGAACACGCTCTCCCCCGGATGTCTCGGGGGCCTTTTCATCACATCCCCTTCCGCAGGTTCCATGGAAAGGGCGAGCGCCGGGAGTCCATCGGTGACGAGGTTGATCCAGAGAATATGGATAGGAAGGAGCGGCACAGGCAGCCCAATGAGAGGTGCAAGGAACAGCGTCCAGATTTCGCCTGAATTGGTGGTAAGCAGATATTTGATGAACTTCCTTATGTTGTCGTAAATCTTCCTTCCCTCTGCCACCGCCTTGACGATTGTTGCGAAATTATCGTCAAGGAGCACCATGTGGGCAGCTTCTTTCGAGACGTCCGTCCCCGTGATGCCCATGGCAATACCGATGTCGGCACGCTTTAATGCGGGTGCGTCATTCACGCCGTCGCCCGTCATTGCGGCGAATTGTCCTTTGTCCTGTAGCGCACGGACGATTTTCAACTTTTGTTCGGGAGCCACCCGGGCATACACCTGCACCCGTTCGACGACCTTCTCGAACTCTTCGAGGGAGAGCTGATCCAACTGTTGCCCGGTCATCACCGCGGCACCGTCCTCTTCCGCAAGTATCCCCACCCTCTGGGCGATTGCCCGTGCAGTGGCCGGGTGGTCACCCGTAATCATGACGGGACGGATGCCTGCGCTTTTTGCAACGGCAACGGCCTCTATTGCCTCTTGCCGCGGAGGGTCCATCATTCCGACGAGGCCGAGCAGGATCAGATTCGTCTCCACAGACTCACAGGACAGGGAGCCGGGCATCTCGGGCCATTCTCTCATGGCAATGCAGAGCACCCTGAGCCCGCGGCCTGCCATCTCGTCATTCACCCGGGCAAGTGCCTCGCGGTCGATGGACTTAATGCCGTCGCCGGTCATGATGGAATCGCACCGGTTCAGGAGCATTTCGGCAGCGCCCTTCGTGAATGAAACGCACCGGCCGTCGCCGTTATGGACGGTGGTCATAGCTTTCCGTTCCGAATCAAAGGGTATTTCGGCCGAGCGGGGCAACTTCTTCTCGAGTTGCCCCTTGTCGAAGCCGAACCTTTTTGCTGCCTGGAACAATGCGATCTCGGTCGGATCGCCGATTATTTGTCCCTCGGGCAGTTCCTGTGCATCATTGCTCAGGGCGAGGCTGGTAAAAAGGTCTTCCAGTCCCCTGGCGTCCGCGTGATCGAGACGCATAAGCCGGTTGTCCGCCCAGACCTCTTCGACCGTCATCCGGTTCAGGGTGAGCGTTCCTGTCTTGTCTGAGCAGATATAGGTGACAGAACCGAGGGTCTCGACCGCAGGAAGTTTCTTTACAAGGGCATTCTGCTTCACCATCTTCTTTGCGCCGAGGGCAAGGGAAATGGTGATTACTGCGGGAAGCGCTTCCGGGATGGCCGCCACCGCGAGGGAGATCGCCGTAAGGAGCATAAGGAGAGGGGCCTCTCCGCGCAAAAGGCCCATGCCGAACACGACGGCACAGATGAGGAGCACGGCGATGGCCAGTTTGCGACCGAAGACGGTGAGGCGCTTTTGGAGGGGCGTTTTGACGTCCTCTTCGTCCTGAAGCATGGACGCTATTCTGCCGAGTTCCGTCTCCATCCCGGTTGCCACGACAACGCCTTTTCCTCTGCCATAAGAGACGATGGTGCCTTTGAAGACCATGTTGAGGCGATCGGCGAGGGGAACCTCGGGCCCTTCTATCGTGGTGGTCTGTTTCTCAACCGGCACCGATTCGCCCGTGAGGGCTGCCTCTTCCACCTTGAGCTGCACTGCTTCCATAAGGCGCATATCAGCCGGCACAACCGTACCTGCTTCCAAAAGAACGATGTCCCCGGGTACGATCTCAGCGGTGCCTATTTTCTGCAACGCCCCTGCGCGGATCACGGTCGCCACCGGGGCAGCCATCCGCTTTAGCGCAGCCATGGCTCTTTCTGCCCGGTATTCCTGCACAAAACCGATAACCGCATTCACGACCACGATGATCAGTATGACTACTGTGTCCGAAAGATCGCCTATGACGCCCGATACCAGGGCGGCGGCGATCAGGACAAGGATCATGAAATCCTTGAACTGTTCCAGGAACATGAGGTAAGGAGGTTTTCGCCGCTTCTCCGTCAGTTCGTTGCGACCCCTTTCTTCAAGTCGTTTTTTCGCTTCAGCCGCCTCGATCCCTTCGGGACTCGAATCGACCCCGGAAATCACCTCGTCAATGCTTTTCTGATGCCACCCGCTGTCTTTCACGCTTCCCTCTCGTTATATTTTTTAGTCTGCTGCCATAAAAAAAGACCTCTACCGCGTATCACACGGTAAAGGTCTTGCTCGTCAGGTTCCTGACCAGAGCACCGGCCCAAAAAGGCGGATTGACGATGCCCTGATGCGGAGCTACTCCCCTTTTATGTGAAACTAATTTACCAGAGACGATACGCGGTGTCAACAAGTTCAGCACCCATTTCTCCTCTCCTTAGCCGTGCTGCATACAATCTATGCCCGGATCACGTAAAGAGCAGCACCTGATATTACAACTTTAAATATCAAGACGTTGACACGCAATTTCCAGGTATGCTAACCTTACTACCTCTCAGAGAGAGGGGAGTAGCTCACTAAAAAGAGACATCGTCAGCACGCCTTTTTGGGCCGGTGTCCTTTGTCAGACGAATTGGCGAGCAAGACCTTTACCGAGAACACCGGTAAAGGTCTTTTTTGTTTGGGGAAATGAAAATTGAAATCATGGCAAGGAGGTACAATGGGAATGAATTGCCCGCGATGCAAAAACGAGATGATGGAAATCATGAAACATGGTGTGGTCATCGATGTATGCTCCTCGTGTGGGGGGATGTGGTTGGACAAAGGGGAACTCGCCAAAATAGCGGCGCAGTTGAGAGAGGCGGAGGCGTCTGTCGACCGGGAGCTGGCCGTGATCCGGGATGACGGCCAATACAGGAGGGATCGTGTGAGGGAGGACGACAAGTACGGCCGCCGTGATCACGAGCACTACGACAGTGATCACGAGCACCGATACCGTAAAGACCATAAATATCGAAAGAAGTCGGGATTTGAGCGGCTTTTCGATATATTCGACTAACAGATCGAGGAGGGCGGCGTTGAAACGTTTTTTACCGGTTCTATCCCTGATTGTTTTTATGATTGCCTTTGGGTGTGAAAAGGTTGATCAGGCATTCGAGACAGTGGAAAAGGCAAAAGACCTGAAAAACGATATCGAGAAGACGGCGGATCAGGTGAAGAAAGACCTCACAAGCAAGGCGGAAGAGATCAAGGAAAAGGCACAAAAGGAAGTTGCAAAAGTTCCTTTTCTTGAACGGAAGGAGAAAAACGGATCAGGAGAGGATGAGAAGATGAAAGGGCGCGGCGAGCGCGAGGCCGAGGATTAGTCCAACTCCGCCTCATTGGGGAAGCTTACTTCGATGTCCGCGTTTGTACGAACCAGTCAATAAGTTTCCTTGCGATGCTTATTTTTCCTGGTATAAGCGGCAATTCCTGGACACCGAACCAGCCGGCGTCAACAATCTCCTTGCCGTCTATCCGGATATCACCCCCTGCATACTGTGCGGTAAAGCCGATCATGAGGCTGTCCGGGAAGGGCCACGGCTGGCTGCCGAAGTAGGAAATATCTTTGATCGTGATGCCCACTTCCTCCTTTACCTCCCGATACACCGCGTCTTCGAGGCTCTCCCCCGGCTCCACAAACCCGGCCAACACACTGTAAAGGTCTTCGGAAAAATGGGCAGCCCGGGCGAGAAGGATTTTTTCATCCCGTTCGATCAAGACGATTATGGCGGGAGAGATCCGCGGAAAAACAATGTGCGCGCAGTGGGGGCATTCCTTTGCCCGTTCGCTCTGTCTTGAGATCAGCTCTCTGCCGCAGCGGCCACAGAAGCGATTCGTTCTGTCCCATTCTACAAGGTGAACGGCCGTAGCTGCCACGCCGAAGAAAGGCTCTCCCAGTTGGTCGTAAAGGGATCTGAGCCCCTGGAAAAACATCCCCCCGGGAGTTTTGCTTCTGCCTTCCACTTCTGCTGCATAGGCGGGGTAGCCTGAAAGGGTCCCGAGGTACTGTTGCCGAAGGGGCTTCAGACCGAGTTCGGCAAGACTTTCCCGGAAAGGGATGTGTGCGGCGCCGTCGGTGAGGGTAACCAGCAGCCTGTGTCCTGCAAAGGTAAACCACCACGCCGGACCAATCGGG
>MVRP01000029.1 GCA_002067405.1 Syntrophorhabdaceae bacterium PtaU1.Bin034
GACACGATCCGTACTGGAGGTGATGATGGACCTTGGCATACTTGAGACAATGGAAGCGCCCGAGCTTCGTAATTACCTGCGTTTCCTTCTCTGGCATTACAGGGTCGTTGACGGTTTCTGGTTCCTCTGCGTTGAGGAGAAATACGGCCGGCCCGTAGCGGAAAAATTCGACGAGCTTGTGTGGGGAAAGATCGCGGGTATGTCGTCCAAAGACATGATCCGGCGCTTCAATATTACCGAAAAGGGACTGAAAGGACTTTTTCGGGCCTTCCAGTATCTGCCCTGGACCATGATCGTGGGTTACAAGGTCGAAGACAAAGGTGACCATCTGATGGTTACCGTGCCCGAGTGCCCAACGCAGGTGGCTCGCGTGCGGCACGGCCTGCCGGAGTTTCACTGCCGTGACATGCATCAGACGGAATTCGAGTCCTTTGCCCATGCCATCGACCCGGAGATCAAAGTCGAGTGCCTCCTTGCCCCGCCTGACCATCCGCCTGATATGTTCTGTAAATGGCGGTTCACCAGATAGCCGGGTAATCCGCCGCGTACAACACGCTTGATTTAACACGCGTTTTCGCGTATATTATCACCTCGCAAGACCCGGTTGAATCATTGCCGAACCATTCATTTTAAAGAACAGCCAGAGGGAACATGCACCAGGAAAAGATACGTAACATTGCAATCATAGCGCACGTCGATCACGGAAAGACGACGCTTGTTGATCAGCTCTTCAGGCAGAGCGGGTTGTTTCGTGACAACCAGGTAGTGGAAGAAAGACTCATGGATTCCATGGACCTGGAAAGGGAACGGGGTATTACCATCACCTCCAAAAACGGTTCGTTCCAATATAAAGGCTACCTTGTAAACATAGTCGATACCCCCGGGCATGCTGATTTCGGGGGTCAGGTAGAGCGCGTCCTCAAAATGGCTGACGGCGTCCTCCTGCTCGTCGATGCGGCTGAAGGCCCTATGCCGCAGACTTACTTTGTCCTGAAAAAGGCCCTTGCCCTGAAGCTTCGGGTCATCGTCGTGATCAACAAGATCGATAAGCCCGCGGCCCGATGTGACAGTGTGGTGGACGAGGTCTTCGATCTCTTCGTGAAGCTCGACGCCCCGGACCACATCCTGGATTTTCCGGTCATCTTCGCCTCTGCCAAGGACGGTTACGCCACCCATGATCACACCGAAAAAAGCGGCACCATGATGCCCCTGTTCGACATGATCGTTGAATCGATTCCCGCCCCGCGGGGCGACGCCGCCGGCCCTCTGCAGATGCTCGTCAGTTCTCTTAGCTATTCTCCTTTCCTAGGCAGACTGGCGATCGGGAAGATCACGTCAGGCAAGCTCCATATCGACAAGGACGTGGTCGTTGCAGCGCCGGGGACCGCTCCCAAGCCTGCGAGGATCACGAAAATCTATCGCTTCAAGGGGACCGAGAAGGTCGAGACCGACGGCGCAGGTGTGGGAGAAATAGTAGCTGTCGCGGGCATGGAATCGATCATGATCGGCGAGACGCTCACCGACCCTCTGAACCCGATACCACTCGAAGGTATCAAGGTCGATCCTCCTACCGTTTCAATGAGCTTCGTCCCCAATGATTCGCCGTTCTACGGTAAAGAAGGAAGGTTTGTGACGTCGAGGCACCTGAGGGACAGGCTGTTCAGGGAAACCCTGTCCGATGTGGCGCTCCTGGTGGAAGAGCTTGAGGATGCGCAGGGATACAAGGTGTCGGGACGCGGCGAATTGCACCTGTCCATCCTGATCGAGAAGATGCGGCGGGAAGGTTACGAGTTTCAGGTCACGAGGCCGCAGGTCATATTCAGGGAAGAAGGCGGAAAGAGACTCGAACCTTATGAAGAATTGACCGTGGATGTTGACGAGAACTACATGGGGCGGGTCATAGAGAACCTGGGCGGCAGGAAGGGCGTCCTTCTCGAAATGCACCAGAATAACGGAATGGCGCGGCTCAGATACAGGATACCCACGCGCGGCCTTCTGGGATTTCGATCTGAGTTTCTGACCGAAACACGGGGCATGGGCGTGATGAACTACGTATTCCTGGAATTCGGCGAATATGCCGGAGAGATCAAGAACAGGACAAAAGGCGTGATGATCGCCATGGACCAGTGCACCACGGTGGCTTACGCGCTTTTCAATCTTCAGGAACGGGGAAGGCTGTTCCTGGGGCCCGGCGAGAAGGTCTACGAGGGACAGATCATCGGAGAACATTCCCGGGATACCGACCTCGTGGTCAACCCGGCCAAGGGAAAGAAGCTGACCAATATGCGTGCCTCGGGCTCGGACGACGCGGTCATCCTGACTCCCCATGTAAAGATGACCCTCGAAGAGTGCATCTCGTACATTAACGATGACGAGCTGGTCGAGATAACGCCCGTATCGATCCGGCTGCGCAAGCAGATTCTGGCCGACCTGGAACGCCGTCGCGCGAAGCCGGCCGCCTGATCAGGAGAACGACAGGACCGTGCTTGAAGGGCTGAGAAAAGAGCTCAAGGCGCAACAAGACCCGGAAAAAGCGAAGATCCTGCAAGGCTTTTTCAAGACAGGCCCCGGGGAATACGGGGAAGGTGATATTTTTCTGGGCATCCAGGTCCCTGTTTTGAGAAAGCTTGCAAAGAAATACGCGCTTCTTGATCCCGATGCCGTCTCAACGCTTCTTGAATCGGCAGTTCACGAGGAAAGGTTCCTTGCGCTCCTGATACTTGTAATGCAGTTCAATAAAGGAGATGAAGCAGCGAGGAAGAGAATCTTCGATTTCTATCTTGCCCGCACCGACCGCATAAACAATTGGGACCTTGTCGATCTTTCCGCAGAACACATTGTCGGCGGTTTCCTGAAAGACAAACCGAAAGATATTCTTTACCGCCTGGCTCGCTCGGCGAACCTTTGGGAAAGGCGGATCGCGATGCTTGCTACCTTCCACTACATCAAGATGGGGCTTCACGAAGAGACATGCCGCATTGCTGGCATGCTTATTCACGATCGGCACGATCTCATCCAGAAAGCGGTCGGATGGATGCTCCGGGAGGTAGGAAAACGGTGCTCGGAAGAAGTGGAGGAGACATTCCTAAGACAACATTGGGGTGAGATGGGCCGGACAGCGCTCCGCTACGCCATTGAGCGGTTCTCGCCTGAGAAAAGACAGGCCTATCTCAACGGGACGGTCGGCCGGTAGCGCTCGTGCACCTGTTGCACGGCGGAAAGCCTCATTGTAAAATATCGCCGCTGTAATATTGAAAGGAACCAGGAGATATCATGAGAAAGCCGCTCGAAGATGTGGAAGCAAGTCAGCACGTCACAGCCCCGGCCAAGGCGGAATCTGTTCCGATCCTTACGGACTTTGTCTCCACCTACGCAGGGGAGATGATGTTTGACGATAAAAGGATCGGCGAAGTAAAGGCAGCGCTGGAAGAAGCGCTTGACAATATTATCCGCTTTGCCTGTCCGACAGGATCGGAAGAGATCACCATCACATGCAGCGCGCACGAAATGGGAGCCATGCTTCTTGACATCGTTGATACGGGAGTTCCGTTCAACATGCTTGTAATGAGCACCTTTCCGGAGACCACGGATTTCGCCCCTGCCGAACAAGTGCCGTCGACAAGAAAGATGAAAAAATACATCAAGAATATCGAGTACAGAAGAGACGGGGAAGCGAAGAAGAATATTCTTGCCCTGGTGGTCTGGAAATGATCAACAGCAACCGGTAGTGAAAGCAGTGAAAGGTGAGCGGCTTTGGGCGGCGCTCCTTACCCCCTCACCTTTCACTGCTTCTTTGTTCCCGCATAAAGGTAGCACGTACCCAGGGTCAATTTATACTTCTTTACGTCGACCATGCCCACCGCCTGCATGAGTCTGAGAAATTCATCGGGCGAGGGGAAGTTCATGATCGAGTCGGCAAGGTAGTAGTACGCACTCGGATTGAGGGAGAACCTTTTTGCAATCCGGGGAAGCAATCGGTTAAGATAGGTATGGTACATAAGGTTCGAGAACCAGTTGCGGGTGAAGCTCATTTCGAGCACCAGCACCTGGCCGCCCGGCACAACCACCCTCAGCATTTCCCCGAGCGCCTGCGTTTTGGCCGGAATGTTCCTGATGCCGAAGGCTATGGCCGAAACGTCAAAGGTGTTGTCGTCAAAGGGCAGGCAAAGGGCATCGCCGTGCACAAGCCGGATCCTTTCCGAAAGCCTTTTCCGGACCAGCTTGTCCTGCCCGAGATCGAGCATTTCCTTTACAAAATCGAGCCCGATAACAGAAATCGCGGGATACTTGACCGCCGCATCTATGGCAAGATCAGCGGTGCCCGAGGCCACATCGAGGAAACGGTTTGTTCTGCCGAATAACATCTTCTTCACGGCAAAGCGGCGCCAGGCGATATCGCGTCTCAAGCTCAGGAAATGGTTGAGAAAATCATAGCGTCCGGTGACGGTGGTGAAGATGTCCCTGACCATGCCGATGCGCTCCTGGTCCGTCACCTCTCTGACTGATCGATACCTTTTTTCCATGCCTTTTCCCATTGCAGGGATAGTCGATCTTCCTTTTCTGTCAGTGATCGAAAAAGACTGTCACGCGCGAAAAAGCAGCGCTGACAGAGGCCTACTTTAGCACGAAAGGGCACTGCGATCAAGGATCAGGGGAAAACGACACCAACGACCTGGGGGATCCAAAGGCTACATGAACCTTTCGAAGCGGTCCTTCGTCACCTTGCAGATGGGGCATATCTCAGGCGGCTCTTCCCTTGCGCAAAGGTAGCCACATACGCGGCATCGCCACACCGGATAGGGAAGGGCCGGACCGGGTCCATCCGGCTGCCTGCGTCCCGGGCCCGGTTCGTGTCGGGCAGGTCTCCTTTCCGGAACAGGAGATATTTCTTTTTCTCCTCTGCAGACTGCCCCGGACACGTACAGGGCGCAATAACATGCCCCGTATTCGTTCAGATCGGGGTCCCTGTAATCACAGGGGCACACAATGTCCGTATCTGCCTCTTTGTCGCCCGAGGCCAGCCT
The DNA here is from genome assembly GCA_002067405.1 of Syntrophorhabdaceae bacterium PtaU1.Bin034. The sequence continues at coordinate 5,025 of MVRP01000029.1, forward strand.
GCAAGGGCAGGAAGGATAGCCATACCGATCCTGGTTGATAATGAGACTTCGGATCAGGTCCCTGGTAAACTGCTCGTCAGGGTTTATGAAGTATCCGGAGGACAGAGCACGGGACCGTAGTGTCCGGTACAAGTCGTCTATCTCGGTTTCAGGGATCTCTCTTCTTTCCGTCACCGTCTGAGCACCTCCCTCATCCTGTCTTCGTCGTATCCTACTATGCACTCACTGTTGTTGACGACAAGAGACGGGAAAGAACATCGCGGATTAAAGCGCCTGAGTTCCTCAAGCGTTTCGTCTCGCTCCCGGCCCTCCAGGAGATCCACGTCAATGTACTCGTATCCCACATCCATCTCTTTCAGGAATGCTTTTGTCTTTTTGCACCAAATGCAAGTGCTGAGCGTATAAAGCTTTACATCTCCACGGTCGGTTCCCTGAACACGGTTCATCTCCATACACAACCTCCTCGGTGTTGTCTGCACCTCAAAGTAAATATAGTACGCGGTAGTATCGGAAGCTTACATTTCGGGGCCGGAAATATCAGATGGGTTTCTTCGTGAAGAAAAGAGATGGGCATTGCTATGACCATTTCCATAACTGACTCCTATTCACTGAGCAGCGTGCGAAAGCGAGAATAAGTATTAGTTCATTTAACAGGAATTGACTTTAAGAGACATTCCGAGCGATTTCGTGGGGAGAAGTCAGGCCTCGACTTCGCGATCCTCCACATAAGTCGCTCTTACCCTTTTGGACCGCTTCAGATAGAGGTACCAGACGGCAACATACACTATGGTAAGCCCGGCATTAGCGAGATTCGGTCCGGCCATCTCGTTCGCCAGGTGTGAAGGAACCTGGAGCACCGTAGGCAGAACCACCGTAAGAAGCGAATAGAGAACTACAAAGAAAAAATACTTCCTCACTATCGCTACTGCACCGGGGACGACTTTCCAGAGGGACAATCCGGCATAAACGCTGAAGACAAGCAGCGCGATACGAAAGACGCCGGTAGTCACCATCAACCTGAAGAATTCCGGATGCTTCTCAAAATACGGGTTTGCAGTGCTGGTGATCAGGAACAGGTTTATCAGGATAGCGGACGGATCGAGGACCGTGAGGTTTATACAAAGAAGGAGGAGCCATCCTCTCACCCCTTTTAACTGCAGATCCACCCGGTCCATTATGTCTCTTTCCTTTTTGAAAATCTCGCCCATAATTTACACCGGCTGGAAGTGATTTCCAAGATTATTATGCGGGAAAGCCTCGGGACCCTGTTTTGTCTTTCGGCTCATTATAAGTTTATGAGATACAGTTAAGAACATTATATAACACCATGTTACTATAAGAACTCTAGTTGTGACCGCTTTTTCATGTCTTGTGATTCAAGATCACTGTCTTGCTAAGCAAGACACGTCTTGCAAAGCGAGACAAAAGAAGGCTGACGTTGCTTATCTCCTTTCAAGCAGGTTTCACCCGAAACCGCCCATGTCTTAAAGGAAAATTGTCCTTTCCGATGACAGGGCATGATTTTTGTAGAAGGTCTTCCAATGTCCGCAGCCTTGGTATCGAGCGAGAAGGAAAAGGGAAGGCACGTGGCGTGCCGGAAAATACTACGCGCGGAAAGGTGGCACAATGGATGAAGTTTTCGATTACGGAACAGGCGTACCATACACATATGAAGACCTGGAGGTCTTGTTCGCGGGTAAGGTGACGAGCAGGCGGGAAGGCCGGGGTTGCTCCACGTGCGGTTGGTTTGATGCCGCCTCATGTGAGCTTTGCCGGGGGCCGGTGACTTGTTCCAAGTGGGCGGAGTGCGGAAAATGCTGTCCCTTGACGGGTAGGGTCTCCCTCGTGGAATTCGAAACGTGTCCACAATTTACCATTGACCCGATAATGTGCCAGTAGGAGCGCAAAGACGCTCATTATCCGGTTAACGGATTCCTGTTTGTCCAAACTATTTAAACTACTTGTCTCAGATCGTTAAGAGTGAATATCGAGTCGAACAAGTAACCTCTTGCTTCTATTGCTTCTTTACCACCTTCGAGCCGGTCAAGCAGGGCGATCACGCCCTTGACCTTTAACCCTTCGCGCTCTGTTGCTTCTATGGCCTTAAGCGATGATCCCCCTGTGGTGACCACGTCTTCCAGAATGACGACGTTCATGCTTTTCGTGAGGTTCTTCCCCCCCTCGATCCAAAGGTTCTTTCCATGACCTTTCGGTTCTTTTCTTATGAAAAAGCCGGGAATAGGCATTCTCAGGGCGTAGGAGGCGATTACTGTGGAGCAAACCAAAGGGTCACCGCCAATGCTCACCCCGCCTACAGCATGGATGTCGGGGACCTGAAGGACCCGCTGCAACATGAGGTGCCCCACAAGGTACATGCCTTCCGGGTTCAGGGTGGTCTCCTTGCAGTCAATGTAAAAAGTGCTTCTTTTTCCGCTCGCGAGCAAGAAATCTCCCTCCTCGTACGAAAGGGTCTTGAGAAGTCTGAGCAATCGTTTCTCCTCGGTCATACCATCTCCTTAGATCGTTGTTGGGCCTGCGAGTGCAGTCTGCATTCGCGACCGATCACGCGCCTTCACGGCCGGCCTCTCGCTCCAGCTTCCTCTTTACTGGGCGCCTTTGCTTTTTACAAAGAGTTCCATCTGCTCCAGTTCCATTCCCCAGGGGAACCTCAACGGGTAATGGCCTGAGAAGCAGGCGTCGCAAAAAGAATAACGGAATGATTCAGAACCGTTGCCTATGGCCCTCTTCATGCCGTCGATGCTCAGGTACTCGAGCGTATCGGACCCCATATACTTGTTGATCTCATCGACCTCATGCGAAGAGGCAATCAGTTCTGACCGGGTCGGAGTATCGATCCCATAGAAGCAGGGGAAGCGAGTCGGCGGCGAGGTAACCCTGAAGTGTATCTCCTTCGCGCCCTGGTCCCGCAGCATCCTGATTATCTTTCGTCCCGTGGTCGCCCTCACGATTGAATCGTCGATGACGACGATCCTCTTTCCCTTCACCGTCTCATGATCGACGTTCAGCTTGAGTTTGACGCCGAAATGCCGAATTGACTGCTTCGGTTCAATGAACGTCCTGCCCACATAGTGGTTCCTTATCAGACCCATTTCGAAAGGGATGCACGATTCCTGGGAATAGCCGATAGCGGCGCTTATTCCTGAATCGGGTATGGGTATTATCATATCCGCCTCAACACCGCTTTCCCTCGCGAGTTCCCTCCCGAAGGCCTTTCTCACGCCGTACACTGTTCTTCCGAACACCACGCTGTCAGGACGGGCAAAATAGATGTATTCAAAGATGCAGCGGCGGTGATCGACCCTCTTCAGGGGTGAATAAGAGCGGATTCCATCCCTGCTGATGTGGATTATTTCTCCCGGCTCTACCTCTCTCAGATATTCAGCCTCGGTCAGATCAAAGGCGCATGTTTCGCTGGAAACAACGTAAGAGTCCTTGAGCTTTCCGAGCACGAGAGGCCGGAAGCCGTAAGGGTCCCTCACCGCGATCATCTCCTTGTCGGTCAGGAGGAGCAGCGAATACGCTCCTTCAATCCTGCGCAGGGCGCTGATCAACCTGTCAAGCGTCGAATTTTCGTGGGAAAGGGCAATGAGGTGAACAATAACTTCCGTGTCCATGGTGGACTGGAAGATGGAACCGTAGTTCTCAAGCTCTTCACGGACGATCCTTGCATTCGTGAGGTTCCCGTTATGGGCGATGGCGAGGGAGCCTTTCGAGTATTCAACGACGAAGGGTTGGGCGTTCTTGAGATCACTTGATCCTGCCGTCGAATACCGCACATGGCCTATCGCGCAGTTCCCCTTCACCTGCTCGAGCACCTGCTCATTAAATATGTCGGAGACGAGTCCCATGGCCCGGCGCGTGTACATTGTCGAGCCGTCCGTACTGCATATGCCGGCGCTTTCCTGGCCCCTGTGCTGAAGCGCGTGAAGGCCGAGATAGGTCAGGTTCGAGGCCTCGCGGTGGTTAAATATGCCGAATATTCCGCACATGATCGATCAGAAGGCTTTCTCGAGCCGGCCCATTTCGTCTGAAAAGAAGGTTATTATCTCGGGGTCCATAAGATAGAGGTCAATCTCTTTAATGGTCTGGTCCTGGGCTGTAAATTCTGCAATCTCATTCATGATGATACGGGCGCACCGGTCTTTTGGAAAGCCGAAAATACCCGCGCTTATGGCGGGCATGCCTATTGACCGGAATCCCCTTTCCTTTGCTGTTTTAAGTGTATTTTTGACGGCCGAGCGGAGCTTTGTTTCTTCATCGCCTTCACCCCACCGCGGTCCGACGGTATGTATCACATATTTGGCTTTCAGCGCGCCGCCTGTAGTAACGGCGCTATTTCCCACGGGAACGTAACCTATGCGGTCGCTCTCCTCCTGTATCATGCTGCCCCCCTTTCGGACAATGGCCCCTGCCACGCCACCCCCGTGCTGGAGTCGCGAGTTGGCTGCATTTACGATTGCATCCACTTTTGCTTCGGTGAGGTCTCCGCGGATGGCCCGTACCCTGGTTGATTTCAGAAGGATTTCTTTTATGATCTCCATTTTTTCGTGTCCGGTCCGAAAGGCAGTATTATTCTATACCATTACCTTCGCCCCTGCAATATGCTATAGCAGTTTGCATGAAAATCATCGGCAGGACAAGAGGACGTAAAGGAACAGGAGCCGTTGACCGGACCCTGCAAGGCAGGGCGACAGTACAGGAGGAACATGGTGAAGACGGCCTCCGTGGTCCTGTCACCAGAATCAAGGGCGTCGGTCCGGCGATCGCCAAAGCGCTCAGGAAACGGGGTATTGTCTCGGTTGAGGATGTACTTTACTTTATTCCTGTAAGGTATGAAGATAAAAGGGTTATTAGAAGCATAAGCGAAGTAGTGGAAGGAGAAGAGAACGTGGTTGTGGCGCGGGTAGTGGAGGCTAAATCCTCCTGTTCCCGCTTCACGAGAAAGAGGTTCTACCAGTCCCGTATCGACGATGGAACGGGAACGTTAACGATCAAGTGGTTTCGGTTCAACAAGCGGTGGGCCGGCTCAATTTGCAGAAAAGGCAATCTTCTTCTCGCTTCAGGACCGGTGACCAGGTTCGGCGCGGAACTCCAGATGGTTCATCCGAGGATTACCGTGATAGACGAGGACAAAGGGACTGAAGGTCTGGCGGTGATTGTGCCTATTTATCCGGAAATCGAGGGGGTAAAACAGGGTGTGCTCCGGAATATAACAGAAGAGGCATTCCGGGTATTCGGAGCGCATATCGCAAGTACGATACCTGTCCGGATCGAAGCAGCCCACGACTTATGGACGCTTGGGGATGGGCTCAGAATGTGCCATTTCCCCGACCCTGAAATGGCCGGTTATCTTGAAAAGGGCGCGAGAACTGTTTGCCATTCGAGGATCATCCTGGAAGAGTTCTTCCTCTTCCAGATCGCGCTTTTGCTCAAGAAAAAAGATATCAGGAAAGAAAAAGGGATTGCCCTGAAACCAGGCCGCTGCCACGCCCACTTGATGGCATCGCTGCCCTTTTCACTGACCGAGGGGCAAAAACGGGCCGTGGCCGAGATCGGGCGGGACATGGCGGCCAACGAGCCAATGAACAGGCTCATTCAGGGAGATGTGGGGTGCGGGAAGACCATGTGTGCCATCCTTGCCGCATGCACCGCGGTGGACAATGGATCCCAGGTGGCTTTCATGGCGCCCACGGAGATATTGGCGGAGCAGCATTACCTGAACCTGCACGCGATGCTCGAGCAGTTGGGAATGAACATTGTTTTAATGAGAGGCAATATGGGGGCAGGACGGCGCTCTGTCCTGAAGCGTGTAGCCGGGGGAGACGTGCAGGTAGTAGTGGGTACGCACGCCATGTTGCAGGAGGACGTCGCATTTCACCGGCTGGGGCTTGTCGTCATTGATGAGCAGCACCGCTTCGGCGTTATCCAGAGAAGCCTTCTGAAAGGGAAGGGGGCCAGTCCCGATGTCCTCGTGATGAGCGCAACGCCTATTCCCCGGACCCTTGCCATGGTCGTTTACGGTGATCTCGACGTCACCCTTATTACCGATATGCCGGCGTGCAGGCAGAAGGTGCGGACCGAGGTGGTGACGGACCGGGAGAGGGGCAGGGCGTTGGATGCGGTTCGTGACGAGGTAAAGAAGGGCAGGCAGGCGTTTGTCGTCTCTCCATTGCTGGAGGAATCAGAAGGCACAAACCTGACCGGCGCCAGGGAGAGCCTCGTGCAGTTGCGCTCAGTTTTTCCTTCCTTCAGGATCGGGCTGCTCCACGGCAAGATGAAAGCCGAAGAGAAAGAAAAGGTGATGCTGACCTTCAAAGAGGGGCTGATCGACGTCCTTGTATGCACGACGGTGATCGAGGTGGGCATCGATGTGCCGAATGCCACGCTGATGCTCGTGGAGCATGCGGAGCGATTCGGCCTTTCCCAGCTTCACCAGTTGAGGGGAAGGGTTGGCAGAGGCCCGGAAGCCTCAAGATGCTTTTTGATAAGCTCGGAAAGAAGGACGGGTAACGCCACGAAACGGCTGCGGGTCCTGGAAAGAACGGGTGATGGCTTTGTCATCGCCGAGGAAGACCTGAAACTGCGCGGTTCAGGAGATATGCTCGGGGTGAGGCAGGCGGGAATACCGGACTTCAGGTTGGGTGACATAATCAGGGACGCCGACCTGATGAGCCGGGCGCGAAGGATGGCTGAAGAGACGATAACATCGGCAGACAGTGAAGAGCTTGCCCGGCTCAGGGCCGCGGTAGAAGAAAAGTGGCGGGAGAGATTCCATTTCGGGGATGTCCTGTAAGGGCTATGAACGACCCTGTCGCAGCAGCGGGGTATGGAGCGGGAGCCAATAAAAAGGGCGGGCATTTCTTCTGCCCACCCTTCGTTTTTCGTCTCTTCTGCCCTTGCTTCGTCTTTTGCTACGGTTGGGTTATCGCGGACAACTGCCAGGGGTTGCTGCCTACCGGTCGCGTAAACGTCCAGTACTCCTCGAATTTCACGGGATCGGTCTTGCTCCCTGAAACCACTTGCCCGCTCGTTTCGTCCACCGTATAGTCAACCAGGTTCGCGTAGAACCGGACAGTGATGTAGTCTCTTCCCGACTCCTGCCAGGCTTCCACGATCTCGGTCGTTCTTACTGCGATGTTATCGAGTTTGTTTATCTTCTTTTCCGCCTTGAGCCGCTCGGCATCGTTCTGGATATTACGATACATCTCGTCAGTCAGCAGATTCCTGACCGACGACATCTCACGATTGCCCCAGGCTCCCTGGATCTTAAAGAAGGTATCCATGCACATGTCGGTGAATCTTGTTTCGTCAAAATAAGGGTCCATCTGACGGATATACCCCAGTCCCGCCTGCAGGTCCGTGGACCCCTGGCCGCTCTCACCCTGTGGGGCGTATGCCGGCTCATATGACTGAAAAGAAGGGGATCCTGCCGATGCATATCCGGTCGATTGATAGTAGGCGCCCTGTGGCGCGGTCTGTTCGCGCCTCCTTTTTATAAAGCGGTAGAGAAAATAGAGTATGGCAGCAAGGAGAATGATCTCGAAGAAACCGATGCCACCGCCTCCCCAGCCGCCCTGGCCCCCGAAACCGAGGCCTCTGAAAAGCATGCTTCCGAGGAACCCTCCGGCTATGCCTCCCATCATGCTCCTGAAGAACCCGCCGCCTCCTCCCGAAAAGAGCCCTCCGCCGGCCGGCTGGGAAGGCGTCGGCCGGTAGGATTGAGAAGGCGCCATCGGGCTCGAAGGCGCACTCCTGCTCGGTGCGCTGTAGGTTCTCGAACCTCGGAACCCGGAAGACCTGCCACCACCAACCCTCGCAAATGACTCGATCTCGAGTGCATAACACAGGAAGAAAAGAAAGGCGATCGACACCAAGCCAAGCTTTAACCACGTCTTTTTCCGCATCCAAACCTCCAGGTGGAATATTTGTATAAATGTTATCATAAACATGAAAACGGGACAATGGCTACACTTTTCGGGCTTTTTTTGAAGAAAACCTCCTGCGCGGTGCATCTATGGGCGTTTTTTGACGGCTTCCGTTTCTTTACAAAGAAGAATCGATTAATTATAATGATACTTCAAAAAGTTGGAAGGCTTAATTCAGCTTATGCTCCTCTACCATCTCATTCTTGTGATTCACAGACAAAAACGGAAGTCAGAGGTAGAAAAACCTCCAGTAGCACTCAAGCTCAAAATCGCGTAGTTCGGTCAGATTACGGTATTCAAAACGAAGACAAGTGAAGATAGGGAAGATAAGAGAGTATAAAAGCATAGCGGTCGTCGCAAGACGTGATAATGGCGGACGACGAGAGTTGGCCGCCAAAGATTAGCAGGGTGTGATCAGTCAGGAAGTAACATGGAACAACGTGACCGGGATCAGCGAGTAGTTTCGGATGTAGAATACCGGACAATAGAAGAATCGATCGGTTTTGGATTCTGGAAATGTGACGGAGCGGGCAAGATCACGAACTTGAGCCCTTCATTTCTGAAACTTGTCGGGTGTACGATTGATAGTTGCGCGGGATCGGATTGGGCAAAGTTCCTCCATCCTGATGATGCAGGAAAGGTCATGGCAATGTGGAAGAGATGCATTGAGAAGCGGGTCCCGTGGGAACAGGAGCTTCGTATACCGGGCGCTCAGGGAGACCGGTATGTCCTGAGCCGGGGGGTCCCGATGCAGGATGAGCGGGCCGGAACAATCTGCTGGGCCGGTATCAATCTGGACATCACGTCCCAGAAGCGCAAGGAAATCGAGCTGCTGGAAAGGGAGGAAAGATTCCGGATGATGATCTCCAATTCTCCTGACAGGGTCTTTCACCAGGACAGAGATTTGATTTACACCTGGATTTCGAATCCCCCCACCGGGCTTACTGACGAGGATGTGGTAGGGAAGACCGATTTCGACTTTCTCGACAGGGAGGAGGCGGAGCGGCTTCGTTCAGCAAAAGAAGCGGTTTTAGAAACAGGTGTGGGCAGGAGAGTGGAGATCCGTATTGATGCGGGGGGGCAAAAAGCGGTATTATGATGTCGGGCTTGAGCCGAGACGCGATGCACGCGGGCGGCTTCTCGGCGTGGCCGGCTACATGAGGGAGATCACGAGCCGCAAGCAGATGGAAGAGAGGCTTCGTCAGGCCCATGACGAACTGGAAATGCGGGTTGAACAGAGGACATCAGAGCTGCAGGACGCATACGGGAAACTCGAGGCCGAGATCAACGAGAGAAAGCATACGGAACAGGAGCTGAAGCGGGTAATGACGGCTATCAGCCAGTCGGGCGACAGTGTGCTCATAGTCGATACCGACGGCATCGTCCTTTACGCCAATCCTGCCTTTTTCAGTATGAGCGGTTACTCGGCCGGCGAAACGCTCGGCCGGAATGTCTCTTCCTTGAAGTCCCATCTCTCTGACGACGACCTGTACGAGACGGTGAGGGCCACTGTTAAAAACGGCAGGAGTTGGACGGGCCTCATAGCCGGAAAGAAGAAGAGCGGCAGTACATATGAAGTCGAAGCGACGGTCTCGCCGGTAAGGGATGACGAAGACAGGGTCACGAACTACGTGACGGTTGGCCGGGATGTCACAGAAAAAAAGAAGCTCGAACGGCAACTCCGCCAGGCACAGAAAATGGAGGCCATCGGGACGCTCGCAGGTGGCATAGCACACGATTTTAACAACATTATTGCAGCCATTATCGGGTTTGCCGAAATGGCTATCGATGATACGGACGAGAACACGCAGATCCGTCGTTTCCTTGAACAAATCCTCAAATCAGGGATACGGGGGCGGGACCTCGTCAAACAGATCCTCTCATTCAGCCGGGGGAGCGACATAGAACGGAGGCCGGTTCAGGTCTCCCTCATTGTAAAGGAAGCCCTGAAGCTGCTGCGCGCCTCCATTCCCGCTACCATCGAGATCCAACAGGATATCGACCCGGACTCGGGTATAGTCATGGCGGATGCGACCGAGATACACCAGGTGGTCATCAATCTTGTAACCAATGCAGCCCACGCAATGCGGTCGAAAGGCGGTATATTGAAGGTGGCTGTCTGCAATACGGCCGGCGGGGTTGACGAGGGGTCAGGCCCGGCCGCGCTCGGCCCCGGTCGCTATCTCAGGTTGACCGTGAGCGATACTGGCCAGGGAATGGACAAGGGTATTATGGAACGGATATTCGATCCCTTCTTCACTACCAAAGAAAAAGGGGAGGGGACCGGGCTGGGGCTTTCCGTCGTGCATGGAATCGTCCAATCGCACGAAGGGGTTATCACGGTCAGGAGCAAGCCGGGGAGGGGATCGACGTTCGAGGTCTATCTTCCGACGATAGAGGAGCCTTGCTCATCAGACGAGGATTTGGGCACCATACCCGAAGGCAGGGAATCCATTCTTCTGATTGATGATGAGGAGACGTTGATCGAGATAGGAACGGAGATGCTGGAGCGGCTGGGGTATTCGGTCACGGCAACAACAAACAGCATCGAGGCGTTGCGGATATTCAAAAAGAGGCCCCACAGCTTTGATCTCGTTATTACCGATCAGGCCATGCCGCGTATGAGCGGACTTGAACTTGCGCGGGAAATGATTTCGGTCCGGGATGATATTCCCATCATCCTCTGCACGGGGTTCAGTGAGGCCGTGTCCAAAGAACAGGTCCCAAATCTGGGAATTCGGGAGTTTCTCCTAAAACCCCTGGTGAGGAAAGAGATGGCGGAGGCCATAAGACGGGTCCTGGACGGAGCAAAAGTACCTGTGCGGACGGTTCGGGCTGGCCAAATCCAAGGCAAGGAATAACATTTAGTATAACCAGATTTGTCAGGGGAAGTGAAATATGAAAGAAACGGATCATAAAGACGTGGCCAAGCACACCGGGCAGACGGCGAACCCCGAGGAAACCTTGATGCCGGAACAGGATATGAAGGGAGGAAACGTGGATGCTGCAGTGGTTGCAAGGGATGAAGGAGGGCTTGGAGGTTGCGACGATCTGTGTCGTGTGGTAGTCGAGAGCATGAGAGAAGCAGCCGTGGTTGCCAGAGGCGACGGGACGATCATTTTCGGAAATGCCGGCTTTGCCCAAATGGTACGTCTGCCGCAGGAAAAGATTCTTGGCTCTAAAGTGTTCGACTTCCTTCCTTTTGAGGAGCGGGCGAGGTTCGAATCTATATTCGGGGGCTACGGAAACAATACGGGGAAGGGCGAGTTCAGTATTATTACGGGCAACGGCAATCTTCTTCCTGTCCATTTGTCGGGCAACAAAGTGCGTGCGGGAGATGCAGAGATCGTGTGTCTGGTCATGACGGATATTACCGTACGCAAGAGAGCAGAAGAGACCCTCCGAAGCTCTCACGAGGAGCTTGAAAATTCCGTTGCGGAGAGAAACAGGGAATTGACCGACGCCAACGAACGGTTGAAGAGAGAGGCCCGCGAGCGCGAACAGGCAGAGAAAAGCCTGAGGGAGAACGAGGAGTATTTTCGGCTTCTTATCGAAAATGCGTCCGACATGATAGTGGTGTTGAAAGAGGACGGGTCTGTCAGCTATGCCGGTCCTTCCGTGAGGCGAGTGCTGGGCTATTCGTCGAAGGAGTTCCTTCACAGGAATTTTCTCGATCTGGTGGTGGGCACGGACAGGGAAAGGGTGCGCGACCGTTTTGCTCAGGCCAGCCGGATACCGGGTTATACGATATCACTGGAGACGAGCGTTCAGCGCAAGGACGGCGGCTGGCGAACCATCGAAATAATGGGCAGGAACCTGCTCCACGATTCAAAAGTGGTTGGCATTGTCGTGAACGGGAGAGATATTACCGAGCGGAAGCACATGGAGGAAGAATTACGACGGGCGCACGACGAACTGGAAGCGAGAGTGGAAGAACGCACGTCCGAGCTCCGGAAGGCGTATGAGCGGCTCGAAGTTGAGATCAGGGAACACAAACAGGCGGAGGAAGAACGGGCCCGCCTTGCAACAGCCATTGAGCAGGGAGGCGACTGCGTCATCATTACCGACCGTCAGGGGACCATCCAGTATGTGAATCCCGCGTTCGAAAAAACGAGCCTTTACACCAGAGAAGAGGTAACAGGGCACCCCTTCGACATTTTGAAAGGCGAGAACCAGCACGATGCCTTTTGGGACGACATGTGGATTACCCTTGAAGGCGGCAATGTATGGGCCGGCCGTATCGGAAACCGCCGGAAGGACGGCGCTGCGTACGAGGTGGAAAGGACCATGTCGCCGATCAGGGATAACAACGGGAAGATTACGAACTACGTTTCCGTGGAGCGGGACATGACCGAGCAGGCCGGGCTGGAGTCTGAACTGAGACAGGCCCAGAAGATGCAGGCGATCGGAACGCTCGCCGGTGGCATTGCCCATGATTTCAACAACATCCTTGCCGCTATGATAGGGTTCACCGAGCTTGCCCTCGATGACGTCGAGAAAGGCACCCGGACAGCGAGGCACCTGGACCATGTGCGCAAGGCCGGGTACCGGGGAAGAGAGCTTGTAAAACAGATCCTCACCTTCAGCAGACAGGGCGAGCAGGAAAAGAGGCCGGTACAGATGACCCCTATCGTCAGGGAAGTGCTGAAGCTTATGAGGGCGTCTCTCCCTGCTACTGTTGAGATTCGCCAGAGGATGGAAACCGAGGAAGGGATCATCTTTGCCGATCCGGTGCAAATCCACCAGCTTCTCATCAATCTCTGTACCAATGCAGGACAGGCGCTGCGGGGTGAAAAAGGAGTGATTGAGGTGGGGTTGAGCGATTACGTCCTTTCCTCCGGAGAGAATCCGCCGCATCCTGATATGGAACCCGGTTCTTATGTCCGGCTTTCGGTGACCGATACCGGGCCCGGCATTGACGAGCTGACAAAGGACAGGATTTTTGAGCCTTTCTTTACCACGAGGCAGCCGGAGGCAGCCGGGATGGGCTTGTCGGTCGCCTATGGCATCGTAAAAAGCCATCACGGCTCCATTACTGTGGCCAGCACGCCCGGCAAAGGGGCTACCTTCAATATTTATTTCAAGAAACTGAAGGAAGCGGTGGTGGAGGAGAAGACGGCGAGGCCGGTACTGCATGCAGCACGGGGAAAGGGACGCATCCTCTTCGTGGATGACGAGGAAGCCCTGGTGGAGATCGCAAAACAGATGCTGGAGCGTCTCGGGTACGAGGTTGTCGCGGAAAAAGACAGTGTCAAGGCGCTCAAGCAGTTCCAGAGGGACCCGGAAAAGTTCGACCTCGTGATCACGGATCAGACCATGCCGAACATGACGGGTATCGAGCTCGCAAAAAAGCTGATGTCCATAAAGAAGGATATCCCTATCATTCTCTGCACGGGGTTCAGCGAAGTGATCTCGCCGGAGACGGCAAAGGCTATGGGCATACGGGAATTTGTGATGAAGCCCATAATCAAGAACGAAATGGCCGAAACCATCAAACGTGTGATCAGCGGCGAACGAGGGGGTAAGAAGAGACAGGTTTAGTTCTGAAACGAGCGTCCGATTACCGTAGACTCCCGGAGAATATTTCAGACGGACGATTCCGGCCGGCGAAAGGGGGAATGCACCCAAATCGTTGTTTGGATCGAAGTGGAAAAGTTCCGACAATCATAGTAGAGTTATGGTTCCCTGTTATGAATAGCTGGGTGCACGGAACCTGAGGGGCGAAGATCAGCATGTCGAATGTTCTCATATACTGCGATGAACTGGCCAATGCGGAATATACCCCCAGCCATCCCTTTAAGCCGGTCAGGGCCAGGCTCTTCATGGAGCTTCTTAACAGGTATTTTCACCTCCATGACGATCACTTCAAAATAAAGAGACCCGAACCTCTCGACGAAGAACTCCTTTGCCTCTTTCACGACAGGGCCTATATCGAGCTGCTGAAGAGAGCAGGCAGGGGCGAGTTCGAAATGGAAATGCTCAACGCCGGCCTGGGGACAAGCGACAATCCGGTCTTCAAGGGCATGTTTGACCTTGCCCTCACCGTTGCGGGAGGAACCTATGAAGGCGCCATGCTCCTCCTTGGGAGAGAGGCTGAAATGGTCTTCAATCCCGTAGGCGGTCTCCATCATGCAGGAAGGGCTCACGCGTCGGGTTTCTGTTACGTGAACGACATAGCCGTGGCGATTACGAGCCTTGTGGAGAAAGGGCAGAGGGTCGCCTATATCGATATGGACGCCCATCACGGCGACGGCGTGCAGGAGGCCTTTTACGCGACTGATCGGGTCCTTACCATATCGCTCCATGAATCGGGCAAGACACTGTTCCCCGGAACAGGCTTTGAGACGGAGATCGGTATTGGCGAGGGAAGGGGATACAATGTCAATCTCCCGTTCCGCGCGGGAACGGACGACGAAGTTTACCTTTACGGCTTCGAAGAGATCGTGCCTCCTCTGCTCGAATGGTTCCGGGCGGACATGGTGTTTGCCCAGATCGGGGGAGACTGCCACCGCGACGATCACTTTGCCCACCTTAACCTCACGAGCAAAGGCTACAAGCGCGTGGTTTCGAGGATCAGGGAATCGTCAGAGAGAATAATGGCTATGGGCGGCGGAGGCTATAATATCTACAAAACAGCGGCCCTTTGGGCCATCGCCTGGTCTGCCCTCGTGGGAACCGAGCCTGAAGACAAGTTCTCCGGCCTTATAGGCGGCATGATGTACGGACCCGAGGCGGATGCAGGGAACCTTGAAGATGCGCCCTTTGTGCTGGAAGGGCGCGAAAAAGAGCTTTGCTTCGAGGATGCCGAACGGGTGGTGACCTACCTCAAAAAAACCGTTTTCCCGATCCACGGGATTTGATCAACGGTTCACGTCAATAATCCGGGCATGTCATAGTTTTTTTTGTTGTGCGACGCTGTCAGGAGAAAACACGAAGGACAGAGCGTGCGGAGTCTGCCTCATATAGCCGACTGCCCTTCCGGCCGCGATTTGGCTATAGCGCTTATCGCCTGGATGGTCTGATCGATCTCTTCGGCAGTATTGAAATACCCCGGGCTCAGCCGGACAGTGCCCCTGGGGAAAGTGCCTATACACCGGTGCGCCTCCGGGGTACAGTGAAGGCCGGTTCTCACCTTGATATCGAA
This sequence comes from Syntrophorhabdaceae bacterium PtaU1.Bin034, assembly GCA_002067405.1. The sequence goes on from MVRP01000029.1 coordinate 20,115, forward strand.
GGTCTGATCCAGGATCACACCCACTTCTCCCGGCTCGTAGCCGTTAATGTTGCACGATATGACGGCTGCCTGTCTGGCGGTATCGGGAGCTTTGTAAATATTTACCCCGGGAATACGCGACAAGCCTTCAATCAACCTGTTCGTCAGTGCACGTTCGTGGCTCGCAATATTCTCGCGGCCTGTTTTCGAAATATACGCTATTCCGCTTCCCAGGCCACAAATGCCCACGGAGTTTTGAGTGCCGGCTTCATATTTGTAGGGAAATGATTCCGGTTGCTCGTCAGACTCAGAAAATGTCCCCGTGCCACCTTCACACAGCGTTTCCGGGTTAACTTTTTCGCCGATATACAGCACTCCCACCCCCGGAGGACCGTAGGTGCCCTTGTGGGCGGAAAATGCAAGGAGGTCGATGTTGCCTGCCTGCACATCGACCGGATAATGGCCCGCGCTTTGCGCTGCATCGACCATGAAAGCAACATTGTGCTTCCGGGCTATCGCCCCGAACTCCTCGATAGGCTGGATAACCCCGTTGACGTTCGAAATGTGAATCATCACTATCAGCTTTGTCTGCCGGGTAATGGCCTGTTCGAGATCGGAAGCCGATACAACGCCTGTTTCCGGCGAAGGGGTCAGTCTGGTAATCGCTACACCCTGAGCCTCCAGTTTCCTGAGGGGCCTTACCACGGAGTTGTGTTCGAGCCTGCTCGTAATCACGTGGTCGCCCGGCCGGACGAAGCCTTTCAATCCGATGTTGAGAGAGTGGGTGCAGTTCATAGTAAAGACAACCCGTTCAATCTCGGGGGCATTGATAAAACGGGCCACCCGCATTCTGGTGTCGTCGATCGTCTGTTTGGCCGTTACTGCGAGGCTGTGACTGCCATGGCCGGGATTGCCTCCTTTTTCCCGAAGAAACTTGTCCATGGTTTGATAAACGATCTCCGGCCGGGGCCAGGAGGTAGCAGCATTATCCAAATAAATCATTTACGTTCCCACATACTTCGCGTAAAGGCCCCTTGCATAGGCCTCGTCATGGGTATTCTTCACGATTGCCCTGCCGTCGGGAAAAACCACCATTTCCTGGCCACCTGTGCTGAACTGCAGCATGAAGTTGCTGTAGCTGACCTCACCCAGCGGCTTCAGCCGATCGGACAATTCCTTTAATGAAATGTTAAACGACCCGGAACTTAATACTTGTACCGCGTTCTGTCCACACAGAGACGTTGTCTTGGTGCTCAGTTTCCCGTCCAAAAATTCATATTCCCCGCTGCATGCCAGACAATTGTCTCTCCGGGGGATGTCCAAACGCCGGAAGTCTCCATTCCAGACGTCAATGGTAACAAGATATCTGTTCACCTCTTGGGATCCTATAAGGATCTTGATCGTTTCCACAGTCTGAAGTGACGCGATGATCCACGGCGTGCCATTTACTACCCCTGCGGTGTCGCAGGTAAGGATTCTGGCGCCCGTGCTCTTCTCCGGCATGAGGCAGCGATAGCAGGCCGCTTTATGTGGTATGATGTTCATCGTCATGCCGGTCGAACCGATTGCCCCGCCATAGATCCAGGGGATGTTGTGCTTTAAAGAAACATCGTTAATAAGCAAACGCGCCTCAAAGTTATCCAGCCCGTCCACAATCACGTCAGCGCCTTCAACCAGCCTCTCGATGTTCGTGTGGTTTACGTCTGAGACAATGCCTTCGATCTCAATCGAAGAATTTATTTTTCTCAGCCGTCTCTCCGCCGCAACGGCTTTCGGCAGGTTGTCCTTGATATCATCTTCATCGAAGAGTATCTGCCTCTGTAAATTATGGTATTCGATGAAGTCTCTATCTACTATACGGACCTTGCCCACACCTGCTCGCACCAATCCCGAGGCAATAACCGTCCCCAGTGCACCGCAGCCGATCACTACCGCGTAGCTGTTGTTTAACCGCTCCTGGCCTTCCGGGCCGATGGGAGCAAAAAGAATCTGCCGGGAATATCTGTCTGATGTCACGATGATCACACCCTCGAAAATCTCCGCCATTGCGGGATATATCTATGATTGAAAACCCAAATATATCGTCAACTACTGCTAAAGTCAACGGCCTCACAAATTATTACTCCGGGCTGTTCCGGAAGGGATCGTTGCCTCATAAAATGTTACCGATAACTGCGTCCCATTTTCATCTCCCCCACTTTATCGACCCAGGAGAGGCAACGAGACCGGAGAGGACCGACACCAATTTCTTGCCTACCCTCCCGCCGGGTGTGGTATCCTCTGAGCACATAGCTTTGATCGTGAACGATGATGTACCATATGAAACCGACTATCCTTGTACGCATGATTTTTGGCTATCTCGCCATATTCATTCCCGTCGTGGCAGTGAGTGCGTATACCTTTTCGCAGCTTTCCCTTTTTAGCAAAGTGACAGGCGGTATTTTACAGTTTGACCACCACATGAGGGATCTCGGGCAAAAGCTTGGGGATTCCATTCTCGTACAAACACGCTACGAAAGGAAATATATCATCACAAAGGAGAAAGAGCTCCACAGTCAATTTATGCTCGCCGGAAAAGATTTCAATAAAGATATCAACGAGGCGCTATCCATAGCAGATACTGCGCGTAAAAGAGAAATGCTGAGCAGGGTAAAGAATCACTATGAGCGCTATATAGGTGCATTTAATAAAGAAGTGGAATTTATAAACAAAAACAAAGCCTATTCTCAGAATCGGTTCAAAAGGGAAAAGGGGAATGCGGTAGACGCGATTTTGTGGGAGCTCAAAAACCTGGAGTTTTACACGGAGCAGGACACCTACGAAAGGATAAGACAGCTTGGGGAGGCAGGGGCAAAGGCGTATAAGATTGCGGTACTTGCTGGTGCAGGTTTCATGCTTTCGGGTATCATGATCTCTTTTTTCATTACACGAAGCATCACCAGGCCCCTTTCCTTCATGAGAAAAAAGACGAGGCAGGTTGCCGGAGGGGATTTCGAGATCAGCCTGGACATCTCGTCTCCGCCGGAGATACGGGATCTGGCGCAGGATTTTAATCTTATGTGCGAGAGGCTCAAAAAAATGGATACCATGAAGTCTGACTTTTTCTCATTAATGGCACATGAGCTGCGCACACCCCTCGCCTCCATCAAAGAAGGAACCAATCTTTTGCTGGAAGGCGTAGGAGAGGATTTTAAAGAAAAACGGAAAGAGATCCTCACCATCATAGCCGAGGAAAGCAACCGCCTGACCGACCTGGTCAATTCGCTTCTGGATTTGTCGAAAATGGAGGCGGGGATGCTCGCGCTGAACCTTGAAGAATCCGACATCCGCCCTCTTGTCGATAAAGCCGTTTCCGGGATGAGACCTCTGGCGATGACGAAAAACGTGAATATCAAGACGGAAATACCCCGTGATGTACCTTATGTCAAAATGGACGGAGAAAGGATTCTCCAGGCGCTGAGGAATTTGATCGGGAATGCCGTAAAGTTCACCCCGGGAGGTGGTTATATCACGATATCCGTCCAACCCACGGAAAAGGGGGTGAGGGTCTCCGTGGCAGATACAGGTCCCGGCATACCGGAAGAGGATTTAAACGTGATCTTTGATAAGTTCCGGCAGGCTGCCATGACGAGCTATGCTAAAATTAAGGGAACAGGCTTGGGTCTTGCCATTGTTAAACACATCATAAATGCTCACGGAGGTAAGATTTGGGTAGAGAGCGAAACAGGACATGGAAGTACCTTCATCTTTCTGTTGCCTGCATAATCTCCATCTCTCTTGCCGGCTGCTCTACGCTGAAAGAAATGGAGGCACGAAGGGAGACCCGTGAACACCTCATCACGGCAAGGGAATCCCTTGACAAAGGGGATTACGAGGGGTGCCTGAAAGAAAACGAGAAAGTCCTCTCATTGTCTGATAATGCTCCTCCTGCGGACGAAGCCCTCTTTAATGCAGGGCTCGTCTACGTCCATTACGGATATACCAAAAGGGACCATCAGAAATCGCTCAACTACTTCAACAGACTGGTGAAAGCCTTTCCGCAGAGCCCGTTTGCCGGGCAGGCCAGAATATGGATAGGGATGCTTCAGGAGAACGAGAGAATAAGCAAAGAAAACGAGAGACTGGGCAGGGAGAACGAGAGAATAAACAGAGAAATTGAAGAGTTGAACAGGACCATAAGGAAATTTCAACAGGAGAATCAAAGATTGAGCAGAGAAATTGAAGAGTTGAACAGGACCATAAGGAAATCGACGCAGGTCGACATAGAGATAGACGAGAAAAAGAAGGAGCTTTCAAAATGACCGCCTTGTCATCAAAAAAGATCTTGGTGGTGGATGATGATGGTAACTTTTTGAAATTGATCCGTATGAGGCTTGAGCTGGCAGGTTATGAAGTGACCACGGCCCTGAACGAAGATGAAGCGATAGCCAGGGCCAGGGAGGAGACCTTTGACCTTTCCATCCTTGACCTCAAGCTCGTCCATAAAGACGGCATCTCTTTGATGGAGGAGATGCATTCGATCAACCCCTATGTGCCCATCATCATTCTCACTGCCCACGGAAGCATTGAAAGCGCGGTGGAAGCGACGAAGAAGGGTGCTTTTAATTTTCTCAACAAGCCCTTTGATCCTGAAGAGCTGCTCCTGCAAATAGAAAAAGCAATGGAGAATCAGAGGCTCGTCTCTGAGGTGAGAAGGCTTGAGGGGCTTCTCAGAGAGAAATATGATTTTCAGAACATTATCGCAAGAAGCGAAAAGATGCAGAAGGTCCTGGAGTTGGTATCCCGCATCGCCGGGACCGATTCCACCATTTACCTCTCCGGAGAAAGCGGTACCGGCAAGGAGGTCATCGCAAAGGCAATCCACCTTGCCAGCGGAAGAAGAGAAAAACCCTTTGTGGCAATCAATTGTGCCGCCATCCCTGAAACGCTCCTGGAGAGCGAGCTTTTCGGCTATGAAAAGGGGGCGTTTACCAGTGCGACGAGGACCCATAGAGGGTTATTTGTCCAGGCACATCAGGGAACCATCTTTCTGGACGAGATCGGCGATATGCCTCTCTCCATTCAGGCAAAACTCCTCAGGGTCCTTCAGGAGAAGACGTTTTATCCCCTGGGAAGCGGAAAACCGGTGGAAGTGGATGCAAGGGTGATCGTTGCGACAAATAAGGATCTGGAGGCCGAGGTGAAAAACGGCTCCTTCCGCGAGGACCTCTTCTACAGAATTCATGTGGTGCCTGTGGACCTTCCTCCCTTGCGGGAGAGGAAAGAGGATATCCCCCTTCTGGCGGAACATTTCATGAGGGAAATCAGCCAAAGGATGAAAAAGGAGATAAAGGGCATCTCGCCCATGGCGATGCAGAAGCTCATGCTCTACGACTGGCCCGGAAACGTGCGGGAGCTGGAGAACACCATTGAGCGTGCAGTTGCCATAACCCAGCATGATGTCATAAGCGAAGAGATTGTCCTCCCCACAAAGGACCTCCCGGCGGAATCGTTAAAACCCTTTAAAGAAGCGGTGGAAGAGTTCAAAAGGGGATACGTTGTCCGCCTCCTCGAATTCACGAAAGGCAATGTGAGCAAGGCGGCGGACCTGGCAGGAAAGTATCGGGCCGATTTTTACAATCTCGTCAAAAAACACAACCTCAAACCGGAAGATTTCAAAAACCTCGATAAAGAAAAATAGTCCCCGGTACGTCTATGCCTCACTCTGAAATTCCATACACTTCGGGATGTCGCCAGCGTATGATAATCCATACGAAACAGTTACCTTTGAAGTGTGTCCGGGAACCCTGATTGACAGTTTTCCCTTAGATATCACGTCATTCTGAAACGCTACCTTTTTCTGGCATACCCTTTGCTTTCTACTACCGAGCAACTACACGTCTTAAGAGAGAGGGGGTGAGGGTTAAATTGGACTGCAGGGATCAACTGGACTCTCCGAACCGGTGGAAGTCTGAAGGCCGGCGAAAGGGCTGATCCTAATTCTTTTTAAGGAGGTTAAACGTATGATGATCAGAAGGTTGATAGTGCTGGTAATGGTTGCCGCATTTACCTTTGGCGTGGCAGGGATGGGCTTTTCGGCCCAGGAGGTAAAAGGAACAGTTGCGAAAATTGAAGGCAACAAGGTAACCGTTCTGGATAACGCGGGTAAACAGACAACGGTGACTGTTCAGGACCCGATGACGTTGCAGGGTCTCAAGGTAGGCGACAATGTTTCACTAAGTAACGGCCAGATAGGAAAGAGATAGGAGGTGTGAATCGTTCCAACGTCGTACTGGTCCTTCAAGTCATCGATTCTAAGGTCAGCAGGGTGAAGGCGTTCGCCTTCACCCTGCTGTAAGTCGAAAATAACACATCCTAAAACACACCCCAAATAATAAACCGCCTTGCTGCTTGCAGCGGGTATCGGACGTACGCTTGTCACGCCGGATCAAGTCCGGTATGACGGTTTACGCCGCAAGCCGCGGATGCCCCCGGCTGAGGGATTTGGTCCATCCCGCCGCATCATCTAAAATTCCATACACTTCGGGGTATCTTTGGTGCACAGTAATCCATACGAAAGTAAATTCTCATCATAAAGAAATGAGCAAAATATTAAGTAATTTTACTTTAATATCAATATGTTAGTAACACCAGCCTTCCTCTGGCATACCCTTTGCTCTTCTTCTTTTCACTTTTCCCATAATTTGCTGCTCGTGCTCTACAGGCAATAACCCTTTTCAAAAGAAGAGGGTGAAAGTGGCAGAGAGTCAGGAGCCATAATGAAGAGGAAGACCCATGAGTAAGCTGTACGAAGCCTTGAAAAATGCCGATGCTGAGCGAAAGACGATCACGGAAGAAGAAATTGCCCCCCGGCAGAGACTCGCAAGAAGATCCTGGGGCTGGACTTCCCAGAACAGGAAAAGTCTTGAAAGAATCGACGATCTCTGTCAGCGCATCGACTCCCTTCTTCCGAGCCCCGAGCGGAAAGTCCTTCAATTCATGGGCTCGCGAAAAGGAGAAGGGACATCCACCGTGGTAAGGCAATTTGCCACAATCTCCGCTTTGAACATGCACAAATCGGTGCTCATCCTTGATGCGGACAGGGACAGCCCCGCTCAGCATGCTCTTTTCGATGTCCACCCCCAATATTGCCTTCACGACGCAACCACGGACGGCGGCCCCCTGGAGAGGGCCTATTCTCAAGCGGGCATTCCCAAACTCTCAGTGTGCCTGGTTTCGGAAAATTCCGTCTCTCCCGCACAGGTGCTGAAGGGCAGCGGGCTTTGGGCTACCTTCAGGATCCGCTTCGACCTTGTCGTGATCGACTCCCCGCCACTCGAGGGATCGTCCGACGGCTTGGCCCTGGCGCGGAATGCCGACGGCGTGGTGCTCGTCATAGAGGCCGAGAAGACCCGCTGGCCTGTTGTCCAAACGCTGAGGGATTCCATCATCGACTCCGGAGGGAATATCCTGGGGGTGGTGTTCAACAAGCGGCGCTATCACATACCGGGATGGATCTATAAATGGCTATGATAGGACTTTTCATAAAAAATAATCCTCTCGCAAAAGCGATTTTGTCGCTCTCTTTAGCGGTGGGATTGGTTGCGTGTGCCGCCCCTGCGGCACACAACCCCGACCGGGTTATGGAGATGGAGTCCCGGACCGGCGGAACAGCCGCCGCACAGGCAGATTACAAGATCCAGGCGGGCGACCAGCTTGATATAAAGTTCTTCTACAACAGCGAGTTGAATGAGGCCCTTGTGGTTCGTCCTGACGGCCGGATCTCGCTGCAGCTCCTCGGTGCGATCAAGGTCCAGGGCCTGACACCTTCGGAACTGGAAGCGATGCTCAAAAAGCGGTACGTTTCGCGCCTGGCAAAACCGGAAGTCACCGTTATCGTCCGGTCCTTTAATATGCATAAGGTCTTTGTTGACGGGCATGTCGTCAAGCCCGGAGGATTTCCCCTGGTCGGATTCATGACCGTGATGCAATCCATTTCCCAGGCCGGAGGGTTGAGGGATGGTGCAAGGAAGAAAGAGATCCTTGTCATTCGCCGGGATGATCTGGGGAAACCGACTGTCCTGAAGGTGAATCTGGATAAAGCAATGGAGGGAGACATGGAGGAGGATATCTACCTTGCTCCCTTTGATGTGGTCTTTGTACCGAAGTCCGCTATAGGAAACGTCAATCAGTTTGTCGATCTCTACATCAGAAGGAATTTGCCGATCAATACAAACGTCGGTTACGCGGTACCGAATTATTAAGACCGGCGAACGTTAAAAGAGGCGAGGACTGTGGAACAGAACAGAACAACAGTGACCTTAAGGGATTTTCTTACCATCCTGTTCAAGCACAAATGGAAAATCCTTGCTACCTTCGCAGCGGTGGTAGGGACCGTTACCATCGTCACCATAACGACCCCTCCGATCTATCAGGCCACGTCGACCGTACTGGTGAAATTCGGAAGGGAGAACATCTATCATTCCGAAGTCGGACAAAGCGGGTCCTGGATTTCCCTCGGTCACGAAGAAATGGTGAATTCGGAAATCGAGATCCTCGCGAGTCGCGATCTCGCTGGAAGGGTCGTGAAGTCCATGGGTCCCGAGGTTCTCTATCCCAAGCTGGCAAGGAATCTGCGGGATAAAGGAAAATCCGAAGAATCGCTTGCGGCCGCCGCCGTTTCGGTGTTCAAGGATTCTCTCTCGGTGGAAGGGGTGAAAAAGTCAAACGTCATCAGGGTCTCTTTTCAGCACGACAGTCCCAAGATCGCAGCTCAAGGGGCAAACCTCCTGGTTGACTTCCTCAAGGAAAAACACCTTGAGGTTCACAGCGATCCCAAAAGCTCCTTTATTGAGCAGGAACTTGCGGCTTACCAAAGAGGCCTGAAAGAATCGGAAGACAACCTTGCGGCGTATCGGCAAAAGTATCAGACTTTTTCTCTCCCGGAACAGAAGACCCTGCTTCTACAGCAGCGTACGAATTTCGATACCGTGCTGAAGAGTACCCGGAGCCAGGTGGCGGAGCTCCGGCAAAAACTGAGCGCTCTCATCAAGCAGATGCGGAATGTCCCCGAAGACATACCGCTATCGACCGTGACGGATCGACAGGATATCGTCGACAGGGTGAAAAATACCCTTCTTGATCTCCAGTTGAAAGAGCAGGACCTGTTAACGAAATATACGGAAAACGAGCCCCTGGTGGTGAATATACGGAAAGAAATTGCCCTTGCGAAAGAGTATCTGGAGAGACAGGAAAGGGATCCGAAGAAGGTACAAACAACCGGCAGAAATGTCGTCCGCCAGGAGCTGGAAAAGGAAATGATCAAAACGCAGGCCGAGCTTGCAGCGCAACTGGCCAAGGCTTCGGCGCTCAGCGCGCAGGTCGGCCAGGTCCACAAAGAGCTGCAGAACCTTTCCCTCAGGGAGAATGAGCTTGACCGATTGCTCCGGGAACGGGAGATGAACGAGAAGAACTACAGAACTTACGTTGAAAAGGCGAAAGAGGCTCGAATTCTCGACGATATGAATCTGCGCAAAATGGCCAATGTCAGTGTTGTACAGAAAGCGGACGTACCCCTCAGCCCGATCAGGCCCCGAAAAACTCTCTATGTGGCGTTCTCCTTCATTTTCGGCGTGATCGGGGGAATAGCTTTCGCATTTCTTTCCGAATACACCGCGCAGAGATTCACCACCCCCGAACAGGTTGAAAAGCGGCTTAACCTTGGCGTCCTGGTTGCCCTGCCCCATGGCTCCCTCGCTCGTTCCCTGCAAAGTGCAGGCAAAATTAAACTGAGACATCCATCAGAGGTGGAAAGATGCTGAAAAAACACAGTCGATCACTGGAAAAGCTACTCTCTTTCATCGATATCTTCACCATCATCCTTTCTTTGTTATCTGTTTCATACTGGATGTTCGGTGCTGATTTCATCAATGTTTTCAGTCAGCCGGTCCAATACCAGATTCTTTTTCTCGTGTACATGATATCCTGGCTCTACCTGTCTCACCGTTTTCACCTTTACGCTTCCAGAAGGACCTCCAGATTCAGGAAAGAAATATGGGAGATCGTCAAGACGACCTCCCTGAGCCTTGCGGTGGCGTCCGTGCCGGCATTTTTCATCCGCGAGTTTCCTCTCAGCAGGATCTTCCTCCTTTATCTCTGGGCCTCCCAGGTCCTGCTGCTTATTTCATTCAGGTTCATTCTCAGAAAGACCCTTCAATATGTGCGGAGCCACGGGTACAACTACAGAAACGTCCTGATCATCGGCCGCAATTCGCGGTCAGCGGAAATGGTAAAGAGGATCAAAGCCTCCCCCGAGCTTGGATTGCGGATTCTGGGATTCGTCGATTCCCCGAACGGCGGGAAGCGACAAGGAGTGAAAGACGGTCTGATGGGGACTGTGGACGACCTGGAGACGGTACTGAAAAGGAACGTCGTCGATGAAGTGCTTATCTTCCTGCCCATCAAGTCCTTTTACCTGGAGATCCAGGAGATCATTCACATCTGCGAAACGGCGGGCGTGGAGGCGAAAATCCCGACAGACCTATTTACCCGCAAGATCGCACGATCCACGATCTCTCACTATGACGGGGTGCCGGTCATCGATCTGTATACCAGTCCCAAGATGAGCGTGCAGCTTTTTACGAAGCGGCTCATTGATGTGCTGCTCTCCGCCTCTTTGCTTACCCTCCTTTCCCCGCTTTTCCTCCTCGTATCACTCATGGTTAAAATAACCTCCCCGGGCCCCGTCTTCTTCGTCCAACGCCGGGTTGGCTATAACGGCCGGACATTCGGTTGCTTCAAATTCAGGACCATGGTCCAAAACGCAGAAGAACGAAAGAAAGAACTCCTTGGTCTCAATGAGTTGGCGGGGCCCGTCTTCAAAATAAAGAACGACCCCCGCGTGACACCGCTGGGTCGATATCTGCGCAAGGCGAGCATCGATGAGCTTCCTCAGTTGATCAATGTCTTCCTTGGGGACATGAGCCTCGTGGGACCGAGGCCGCCCATCCCGAGCGAGGTGGATCAGTACGATCTGCGTACGCTGAGGCGTTTAAGCATGAGGCCGGGGATCACCTGTCTCTGGCAGGTCAACGGGAGAAACAGCATCCCCTTCGACAAGTGGATGGAGCTCGATCGCAAGTATATCGACGAATGGTCGTTGGGTCTCGACGCGAAGATCCTGCTGAAAACAATTCCGGCGGTTCTTAAGGCGTCGGGAGCGTCGTAACATGGGTTAACGTTACTCGCAACGCGCAACCGTAACACGGACCGAATATGACAAAAATCAAAGTACTACACCTCATAAAAACATTGAGTCTGGGAGGGGCCGAGAAGAACCTGCTCAACCTCGTGAGTGCCCTTGACCGGGACCGTTTTGAAATCCATGTGGGCTATTCTTACGGCGGGGAATTTGAGGAGCAATTCGGACGCCTCGGGATAAAACTGCTCAAATTTTCCGAGACTCGTGACAAAATCAAAAGCTTTGCGACGTTCAGAATCATCCCCAGGCTGGGGAACTACATCATGAAGAACCGGATCCAGGTCGTCCACAGCCATTGTTTCAATGCCCATGTCTGGGGCATGGTAGCGGCAATGATGACCGGCACAAAACTCGTCGAGCACGTTCACGATGCGCGGTACCTGGACCCCGGGGATCTCGCGACCAGGCAATGCCTTACCGCACAGATCAGGTACGCGAAGTACCTGAGGGGGGTTTCCGACAGGGTCGTTGTCCTTTCGGAGCACTACCGCAGACGTCTGCTCCAAAACGGTTCCGGCAACCATCGTGTACGGAAAATACTGAACGGGATACCGGTCAACGGCGCCGTGAAGGTCGACGAAGAAGCAGCAGCGCGCCTGAGAAGGGAGCTCGGCCTTGCGGAAAAGGACCAGGTGATCCTGACGAGCGGGCGGATGTCTGCCGAAAAGAACATGAATTTGATTTTCCGCATCGCACCCCTTGTGACACGCGCAGTGCCGAACGCCGTTTTTCTTCTCTCGGGAAACGGCCCCCGGTTCGACGAGTTCAAGGCGAAGAGCCGGGAACTGAAAGACTGCCGGATTGAGCTGATCGGGTACTATCCGGAGATTCTCGATCTCCTCGCGATCTCC
>MVRP01000030.1 GCA_002067405.1 Syntrophorhabdaceae bacterium PtaU1.Bin034
TCCGGAGTCCGGGCGGCAGAAGCACCGCAGGAAATGTCAAAGCCGTCAACTGCGGGTATCGAGATCTCAACAGCTGAATTGAAACAAATCCTTGTGGCCGGGAATACCCAGGTGATCGATGTAAGACCGGAAAAGGAATATGCGGTTTCCCATATTCCCGGCGCCATCAACATTTTTGAGACAGAAATAGCGCGTATGGCCGAGCTCTGTGTAAGCAAGTCATCAGGACCCGTCCTCTATTGTAACGGCCCGTACTGTCACAAGACCGGCCGGGTTGCAGAAAGCCTCTCAAAGAAGGGGTGCAAAGATATCAAGAAATATCAGGACGGACTGCCTGTCTGGCGTGCTTACGGCAACACGGCTGAGACCACCCTTGACGGTTTCCGGTATGTTTTCTCATCTGATAAAACCGCCGTCTTTGTCGATGCGCGAACCAAACAGGAATTCAGCGCCGGTAGTGTGCCGGGTGCGGTGAACCTTCAGGCCCACGAGATCGAAGCAGCTAACCGTGACGGCCGGTTGCCCTATACGGACCACGGGACCCGGGTGATAGTATTTGGGAGCAGCGCGAATCAGGCACGACAACTTGCCGAAGCGATAGCGCACAGGGCCTATTGGAACAGCAGTTACCTGGCAGGAACGTACGAAGATGTGAAGCGGGCAGCATTGTGGTAATGAGCAAGGGAATTTCGTCGTATCACGTGAGAGATATTCGCGAAGTGGCAAGGTAGGTTGAGGCGATGAAAGGGAGGAAAATATCACGGACGCTCGGCTCCCTTCACGGAATGCTGCTGTCGCAATGGCTTTATTTTCTGGTGCGGATCGCGCTGGCCCTTGTCTTCGTTTATGCAGGATCAGTCAAGCTGGCTGACCCGAAGGCGTTTGCCCGGATTATTTCCCACTACGATCTGGTTCCGGAGTCGCTCCTTCCTGTCGTTGCGATTGGGCTTCCGGCGATTGAGGTACTCGCCGGTCTCGCCCTTATATTCGACCTCTCCCCAGGCCTTTACGGTGTCTCCGGCCTGCTTTTGTTCTTTGTTGCCGTCCTTGGCTACGGCATCCTCAATGATCTGAATGTCGACTGCGGCTGTTTCGGCACGGAGGAGCTTGCGGAGCGCAAAGGGCTGGTGCACGCCTTTTATCGTGATCTGGTGTTCATAGGCGGCGTCATATTCCTTTACTGGTCACGATTTGCCCGTGATCAAAAACGTCTTTTAAATAGAGCTGTCCAAAAGTCTACCCAATAAAAGGAGGAACTGAAATGGTGTTGAGAAAAGCAATGGTTGTGGCTGCGGTTTTTGTGCTGGGGTTGTGTTTTGTCTGGCCCGGAGGCGCTTTTGCTGCCTGGGGATCAAAAGAACTGGAAACGGAAAAGATCGCGGTGACCTTCCAGAGGGAGGTAGAACGGGGAAACTACAAGGTGGTAACAACCGAAGAGCTGAAGGGATGGGTCGACCAGAAAAAAGACATGCTGATCGTCGACACCATGCCGTTTGAAGACAGCTACAAGAAGCAACACATTCCGGGAGCCGTGAACTTCGCGCTTCCTATCCCGGAAATGAAGCAGATGGACGACACCACCAAGGCTGCATTCGAGAAGCTGCTCGGGTCGAACAAGGACCGGCTGATCGTCTTCTACTGCGGCTTTACCAAATGTACCCGCAGCCATAACGGCGCCATGTGGGCCGTCAAGCTTGGATATAAGAACATTTACCGGCACCCCGGCGGGATCAAGGGCTGGGACGAAGCAGGCTACCCCGTGGAGAAAGCGAAATAGGGAGAGAGTAAACGGAAGTTTTCTCCCGGAAGAACTGAAGTGCTCAGGGAAAACATGATCGGCGATGCTGCCTTCCGAAGGGCATCGGGTTTCAAGGATACCACCTTGCGAGCCTTTCGGGAGCGACGCCGAGCAGGTAGAGCAGCATGATAGTCCAGTTGCGGAGCGTGCACGCAACTATCCCTTCTGTCTTCCATCGGCGGGCGGAGGTCTTCACCTTTTCATGCAGGATGCAGATCCTTCCGCCCTCCTTTTTTACCCGTCTCATCAGGTCAACATCCTCCATAATGGGGAGATTTCCGTAACCGCCTATTCGAAGGAAATAGTCGCGTTTGAAGAAAATCGCCTGATCGCCGTAAGGAACCTGTGTCAAGCGGGACCGAAGGGAGGCAACCCGTTCGATGATCCGGAACGACAGGCTTCCGTCTGCGATTCCCAGATCGAATGCGCCCCCCACAAAATCGCCATTTTGCATCATCGAGGAGATTTTTTCGAGGCCGTCAGGGGGAAGCTCGGTATCCGCATGAAGGAATACCACTATGTCCCCTTGCGCTGCCGAAGCGCCCGCATTCATCTGTATACCCCGCCCCTTACCGGAGATCATGCCTTTCGCGCTGTTACTGCTGACGGCTTTGACTGTCTCGCCCTCCTCGCTCCCGTCAACCACAATGATCTCGACCGGCTCTTCCGTGGATGCTGCGCTCTCGAGACGGCTGATCGCCTCGTTTATGAGCGCCCCTTCGCGAAAAACAGGAATAATGATTGAGATGCTCATGTCACCAATGCAACCGGTTTCGCAAGAAATCCATTGTTGAGAGCCTTCCGGGCGGCAGGCTGTTTTGCCGGTCATACAATGCCCTGAGGTCGTCATATTCATCGATATCGTTCCAGGGCGGCAACATACGGACATCCACACCGTTTTCCCTGAGAATGGCCACGGTATCTTCAAACACCTTCGGACCGCCCCATTCAATGCCCCCGAACGGTGCCTCCAGGAAGCCGGCAGAATTAAACCCGATGAGATAGTATCCCCCGTCCCCGGCCGGTCCTATGACCGCATCGTGGGTTTTGAGACCGTTAAATGCCTCATGGAGCAGGCCGGGAGGAAGATCGGGGCAATCGCTGCCTACAAGAACCGCCCGTGAACAGCCGACAAACGCCTTCCGAAAGGCGGCCAGCATCCTTTCTCCCAAGTCCCCGCCCTCCTGAGGCACGCAGGTTATGTCGTTGCCGAGCCAATCCCGAACGGCTTCGAATGCCTCCGGCGGATAAAAGAATGCGACTGCGGGATAGCCCGCCAGGCGTATCGTGGCAAGGGTGTCGGAGACGAAGCACCGGTAGAGGGCAAGGGTCGCTTCATCACCGATTGTCTTCGCAAGCCTCGTCTTCACCTCCCCTTTGACGGGACTTCTCACGAAGACGATCAAGCGGTTTTCCCCGTAATCGGCTCCCACGTTATGTCGTTTGCCCCTGGCAAGAGCTGCCGGAGCCGGCCGTGCATCCATAGCAGTGATCTCCGACCACTATTTCGCGGCCGGCCAGTCGACCGACCTCGAATGCGGAGATGTGATGAGGCGCGCCGTGGTCAATGGTCAGACCCAGCATCTGGTTGAAGTCGCAGTCGTAAAGTCTTCCGTCCCACCCCACCGAAACCGTCGACTTGCACATGACCCCCTTGAGACTTGCGGGATTGAACGCTTTCGTCAGCGTTTTCATGTAGTCTTCGTAGTTGTCCGTCTCGAGAAGATATTTCTTATACCGGCCGACAGGCATGTTGGTAATACAGAAGAGATGGTTGAAGCAGACCCCGAAACGTTCGTGAAGCGCTTTCTTGTAAGAGGATTCGAGGCCGGCCTGGGAACCCGGAAGATAAGCCCCTGCCGGATTGTGGACGAGGTCCAGGACAAGGCCGCTCCCGTCCCGCCCATAACCTCTCTCGTTGAGGCGCCGCATGACCTCTATCAATCCCGCGAATACACCATCACCCCTTTGCCGGTCCGTTACCCGGGGATCGATGTGCGGCAAGGAGAGGACGACTTCGATGCGGTTCTGCGCATAAAGATCGAAGAGCGTCTCGTACCCCTTGTCGAGGAGAATCACGCCATTGCTTCTCACAAGGACACGCCTCTTCAAGGCAGCGCATTCCCGAAGAAACCAGGAGAATTGGGGGTGCAGTTCCGGACTGCCGCCCGTTATATCGACCGTGGGTATGGAACGGTTAGTCATCAAGACCTTCAGGCACTGCTCCATGACCTCCCTGGACATGGCTTCAGGCCTGCGAGATCCCGCTTCGACATGGCAGTGCCTGCATTCCAGGTTACACCGGTACCCGACATTCACCTGAAGCACGTCGACCCCGGCCGCTTTGATGGGTTCCTGAACCCTTTTTGCAAATGGAGGCGTTACCTTTGGGACACCCGTTTCCATAGCTTTCCCTTCTACATTTCCTTCTTCTTGATGATCTTCCTTATCTGGGTCGAATGAGCCAGGACAATGCCTGCTGTCATGGCTGCCCCTACGTGGACGGCTTCCATCATCTCTTCCCGCGATATGCCCAAAGAGAGGCACTGATTGGCGTAAGCGTCAATGCAGTAGGGACACTTCTGTGTGGTAGCGACGACGAGCGCGATGAGGGACTTTTCCCTCTCGCTCAGTTTGCCCTCTTTCATGGCCTCGCCGTAATAATCGAAGTACTTGCTTCCCAGTTCAGGAGCGTATTCGCCGATATTTTCGAAATCTTCGAGGTCCTTTTTCTCGTAGTATTCTCCCATGGATGATACTCCTTGTAATTATTATTGGGCTCCCGTCTCCGGGGCAGTATTCCGAACATGGAGGTGTCGGTCGCGAAAACACCCTTTACTTTTTTGCCTTAAAGGTAATAATAACCAGAGTGCCGTCAGGCGGCAAGATGTCCTTGTTGCCCGTGAAGCTTACTTCCTTCCGGCCTTCGACCGCTCCATACGTGTAGGTGGCGTTGCCCGTGATCCCGACAGGACAACTATCGAGACACATAAGACAGCCCACCTTCATTTCAAGTGCAGGGACAAGGTTGCCGGCGAAGCGGATGGCAAGCGGTTTTCCATTACTGTCCTTGATCGCCTCGTCCATTCGGTAGGTCTTCTTTGCGCCTTTCCATGTGACAGACGCATCGAGTGCTTCTCCCTCAACGAACGTCTTTTCCTTGTTCTCCATGGTCATGTTGTTGCCCGGTTTGAAGCCCGCGCTTACGAGTCCCTCGTAAAAGGACTTCGGATCCGCGAAAGCGGCAAAGATCGCCTTCCTGCCGTTCTTGCCTTCCCTGAAAACCATTCCGTGGCGAGTGGACCGGGTGAGGTACTTCCCGTTGACCTGGGCAAGGACAGAGACACTGCGCTCCCTGGTGTCAACTTTGATCGGGTTTTTTGGTGTCAGGGACATTTCCTGAGCAGATGCCGCGCATGTCAGAAACGAGACGCACAAACCGAGGGTGAGGACCAGCGAAACAAAACGCTTTTTCATGTTGATTCCTTAGCATATAGCATCACAAGTATATAGCATCACAGGCAGCCTATATCGGGTCTTCCTCTCCCCGTTTGGCCTTATACCGTCTATATAACAGCGGGAACATTGAGACGAGGACAATGAGGGCAAGACCTACGACAAACGTGAGGGAAACCTTCCCGCGGATCAGGTCGAGGAGGGAACTCGAAAAAACGATAAAGGCAATACATGCAGGAAGCATGCACAAGAAGGTGGTGAGCGCGTACTGCCGAAAGCCGATTCTGGTGAGGCCGAAGGCGTAATTGAGCAGATTGAACGGAAAAAGCGGAATAAGCCGGGTGAATGCAACCACCTTCCATCCATGTTTCTCTACCCCCTCGTCAAGCCTTCTCCATCGGGGGCTTTTCAGCCGTCCCCCCACCCATTCCCGGGCCAGGTAGCGGGAAACAAGGAATGCCACGCAGGCGCCCGCTGTGGAGCCGATTATCGTATAGACAACCCCCCACAAAGGTCCGAAAAGAATGCCGCCGACTATGGTAATAGGAAGACCCGGCAGGAAAAGTGCCGGGGCAATCGTGTACACGAGCATGTAGACAACCGGAGCCCATATGCCGAAGCTCCCGATCCAGGTCCTCAGCGTTTGCTGCTCCAGATATCGCGAGGCGCCCGTCATCTTGACGGTGATAACTATCGCTGCAAGGATACACAGGAAGACAAGGAACTTTGTCAGAGCGCCTTTCTTTTGCTCCTCGTTTCCGGTGAATGTCCGTTCACGCGTGACTGCCGCAGGCACATGTTCTTTGAACCATTTCTTCAGCCTCAACCGCTTCCAGTAGGTGAGCGGGGGCTTGGCGACCTTTATCTTTTCCGCTCCCTCCCAGAGCGTATCGAACACGTGCACGGTCCGGGCGACCTTCCCGAGTCTGCTTGCGCAGCCCGCGCAGTAGGTGACTACCTTTCTGCTACCGGCTTCGCCTTGACGAAGCTTGACCCACTTGTCGGCGAGATTGGGGGCAAGAAAACCGACCGCTCCCCCTTCGCCGCAGCAGAGGGTGAGTTTGCCCGCATGGGACATCTCATCTAACGCATATCCTTGTTTTTTCAGAAGTTTCCTTACCGATTCGTGCATCTCTTCCTCAAAACGTACGGCACATGGGTCATGAATGGTGACCTTATCCGTCGTCTGCCCGGTTTCCCCGGTGAGGTTTTCGGCAAGGATTTCGTAGATACTGGTCGTTGAAAGCCCTGTTCCGTATTGTGAGAACATCCTGTAACAATTCGGGCAGCCCACCACGACACTCTTGATGCCGTGCGTCACCAGGTAGTCTCTCATTTCGCCGAACATGGCCGTGAAATGCGCTTCCCGCCCCAGGTCGTGGGACGGCTTCATGCAGCAATCGAGCACGATGCCGAGAGAAGGAATCCTTTCTTTCAGTTTTTGGTATGCAAGAATGACCCTTTCCGACCTTGTGCCTGATAAGGTGCAGCCCGGAAAGAAGACCGTGTCGCAGCCCTCGGGAAGTGCATAGTGGGTGAACCTGCGGGAAGCTCCCCGACGTTCATACCCTCTCAGTACGGCGTGTTCGGGATAATCTCCTTCCCCTTGCCTTACCGCCTCCCTGCGCATCTGGATAAAAAGCCGCGCAGGATCAGCGCCTGCGGGACAGACGGCCGTGCACAGTCCGCAGAGGTTGCATTCAAAGGGCATTCCCTGATCTTCTTTCCTGGTCGGATCATACCGGTCCGCAATGTCTTTCGGTGTGCCGTATTTCCTCAGGAAGGCGCACTCTTTCTGGCAGAGATCGCACTTAATACAGGCGTTGGAAACGGCTTTCAACTCTTCGAGCATCAGCCCGCTCATCTCAGCCTTTCTGTCCGACAAAGCAGCTTCTTTCCCGCTCAACATCTCGCACCCGCCCGGTTCTTCGGAAGGACGCTCATCGCACTGCAAGACACGTTGGATTGTCTCTTTCCTGATGTCTTCGCCCGGCTTCCCGGCCCTCGACCCGGACCAGCGATACAAAGCTTAGAGACGTCGAGGGGAAACGGAGGAGGCGTTCATCGGAAGCCGGACCGGCTCCCGGGCCATCGATCAGATCGACATCTTATTCAAGCGTGAGAGTGCTTCTTCAGAACCTCCATTCAATTCCTGCTATAACTATCATAGACAGCAGGAATTAGTCAATGGGGAAAAACGGCTCCCCTTCCAGGCTACGTTTCTCCTTTCTCTCTGCTTGCTGCAGTTGGAATTATATATAGTATTCCGGAATGACCTCTTTTTCCCTGAGGAGCGCTCCGATCCGGGGAATGGCTTCGTCAATCGGTGCATCCGCCTGGATGACCAGGTCTACATCGAACCGGGAAAACAGGTTCGGGCCGATGCAAATTACCAGTATCTCGGCCGGCGAGTTGAGCATTTTAAGCGTTTGCAGGTCGTAATCGTCGATCCCCGACAGAGCGGTGATAAAGATTTGACCGGAGTCGGTCAGGATCCTGGCGAGCTCGCCCAGCACCCTTACTGCATGACTCGCATCAGCAGTTGTTTCCTGCATATTCGACCCCAGGCCCGTGAGCATATTGTTCAAACCGAGATAATAGGTGTGGCGATCCTCGAGAAATAACGCCCTTTCCAATTCCTTGGCGAACAGCTTCACGTTGTCGTAGTCCTCTCCCGCAAAGACAATAAACTTCGATCCGTGGCGGTTACGGCCTGCTCTGTCGGGGGGCGTGATAAAGCCTTTATCCCACGTAATCTCCCTTTCCCGTATGTGTTCCATAAGAAGGGTATTATCGGTTTCAATGTCTTCCAGAATGATCCCGCCGCCGGCTATCTCGTAGTTGTCAACAATCACGAATCGTCCGGTGCCCTCGACCACCGTTACCGGATCAAAGGCGATCGGCTTTGCGCTTTCGAGGACCACCTCACCCACGTCGTGCCGGTCAAGCTGCTGCTTGTGCTGCGTCATGTGGAGTTCGGCAGCATCCAGGACTTGAAGGACTTCTGCGACCGTGACGGGTATGCGGCAGGTCGCGAGTTTCAGCTTGTACGATCTTCCTTTGATCAAAGGCGATCTTCCCATCCAGAATATATTGGCCTTAAAGCGGGAGTTGACTTTTGGCGGTGAATCGCGGAGTGTGGTTATTACCTCACCCGGCTTTATGTACAACTGGGTTTCAAGCGTGATGCCGATAGCCTCGCCCGCGTGCGCCTCGATCTTGGGGGGCACGTTGAACGCCTCGATACTCCGCACCCGCGTCTTCTTGTTCGAAGGAAGGAATACGATCTCATCCCCCTGCTTCAGACTTCCTGTTTCGACGGTGCCGGCTATGATCCTGCGATCGTCATTCTCCTCGGTAAACTTATAGATATCCTGGACCGGGAACCGTAGAGGAAGATGGTCTTTGTCGCGCTGTTTTTCGAAGGCATCGAGCTGTTCGAGGACCGTAAGGCCTCGATACCAGGGCATGCGGGGCGAAAGGGTGACGAGGTTCTCACCTTCCCGCGCGCTTATCGGTACGAACGAAATGGGCTTGACGTGCAGCTTCGAGAGAAACGCGGCATACTCCGAAGAGAGGGCCTCATACGTGGCGCGATCATAACCGACAAGATCCATTTTATTCACGAGCACCACGACCTGGCGGATCCCCAACATGGATACGAGGTATCCATGGCGTTTGCTGTTCTCCTGGATTCCCTCGTCAGCGGCTATTACCAGGAGCGCGGCTTCGGCCCTGGCAGCCCCGGTGACCATGTTTTTCAGGAACTCAATGTGTCCCGGCGCATCGATAACGATGTAATCCCGCTTTTTTGTCTTGAAGAAGCAGCGGGCGCTATCGATGGTGATGCCCTGGGCGCGCTCATCCTTCAAGGCGTCGAGGAGGAAGGCGTATTCAAAGGGCTTCGCGGTCCTCGCGCAAAGCGCCTTGACGTCTTCCAGCTTCCCTTCGGGAAGAGAGCCTGAATCGGCCAAAAGCCTTCCTATTACCGTGCTTTTCCCGTGGTCCACATGACCGACTATAACGATGTTGAGTTGTTCTCTATCCTGATCAGCCATTACATGTATCCTTCTCGCCGCAGCGTCTCCAACCCCCCGCCGTCTTCCTTGTCCTGCTCCCGCCCCGACCTTTCGGCGATGTTCGCGAACTTTCCTTCCCGAAGCTCCGTGATGATCTCCTTCACCGTTCGCGCCTCTGAATGGACCGGGCTGGTGCAGGGATAGCACCCGAGCGAGCGGTAGCGCAT
Organism: Syntrophorhabdaceae bacterium PtaU1.Bin034; assembly: GCA_002067405.1. The sequence goes on from MVRP01000030.1 coordinate 9,501, forward strand.
CCCGTCCCCTTTATTGTAGTAGAGCGATACGGTCGGTATGTCCTCCCGGTCGATATACTCCCAGATATTGAGTTCCGTCCAATCGAGGAGCGGATGCACCCTCACATGCGTGCCGGGGGCAAAGTCGGTCTTGAACTGGTTCCACAACTCCGGCGGCTGGTCGCCCACATCCCAATCATTCTCCTTGTCCCTCGGCGAGAAATAACGCTCCTTCGAACGGCTCCCTTCTTCGTCCGCCCGTGCCCCGACAATGACGCCGGTATATTGCTCCGTATTCGGATCAATGACGTACCGGTCAAGGCGGTGATCAAAACGGTACCGCGGCCATTCTCCGGAAAGGGTGTATTTCAGGGCCTCGGTCTTCAAGTTCCTGCAGCAGGTGATGCGGTCGCACGCACCGTCAGGATAGGTTTCTTTGTTTTCAAGGGCCCTGGCATTCTCGCCGTACACAATGTTCAGGTGCCATTCCCGTGCGAGCCTGTCGCGATACTCGATCATTTCCGGGATCTTGAAATGGGTATCGATGTGCAGGAGCGGCATGGGCACATGGCCGAAAAAGGCCTTCCGGGCAAGCCACAGCAATACGGTGCTGTCCTTGCCGATGGACCAGAGCATGACGAGGTTCTTGAACTCCCGGTATGCTTCCCGGAAGATATAGACACTCTGCGCTTCGAGTTTGTCCAAATGATCCATGTTGCTATCTATTCCTCCTCACAAGTCTGCCGCCGGTGAGATGGAGGCCGCATTCCTTCTGCTCCGGCGTTTCCCACCACCACCGGCCGGCCCTGACGTCCTCGCCGGGTAACACCGCCCTTGTGCATGGGGCACAGCCGATGCTCGGAAAACCCTGATCGTGGAGCGTGTTATAGGGTATGTCGTGTTTCCTGATGTAATCCCACACGTCCTTCTCGCTCCAATCCGCGAGCGGGTTGAGCTTGATCAGGCCGTTCGCTTCGTCCCACTCGATTTTCTCGATGGTGCCTCTCGTCACTGCCTGGTCTTTTCGTAAACCGGTGATCCAGGTGTCGAGGGTGGAAAGGATCCGTCTGAGCGGCTTTACCTTTCTTATGGCGCAGCACTTTTTACGGTTTTCGATGCTTTCGTAGAACAGGTTCGGTCCATAGAGGCTTTCCATCTCTTCCACGTCACGCGTTGCCGGGAAGAGAATCTGATAACGGATGCCATAGCGTTTCATGGTCTGGTCGATGAGATCGTACGTCTCCGGATGAAACCTTCCGGTGTCGAGAATGAATATACGCGCGTCAGGCTTTATGGAGGCGACCATGTGGGTGAGAACCTGGTCCTCGGCGCCGAGACTTGACGCCAGAGCGATACGATCCCCCGGGGTTGAACGCTCCGGGGCAGACTTCTCCTTTCCCGAGCCATTGGTCCCCTGCTTTACCGAATAAGCAGAGAGGAAATGCCGGAGGATCTCTTCAGCACTTTTTTTCTTGAAAGTTCTCGCAAGGTTTTCAATATCTTCTTTTTTCATGATGCGTCCTTTTCTTTCTCTCTCCATCAACCTTTCTCTACGACGACCCGAAACGTTTCCCCTAACGGTTCAACCTTCACGATCCTGTGGCCTTCATCCTTCAAGCTTCTCGGCACGTTGAGCATGGCGTCGCCCTCGTCGAGGATTACCTCCAGGCGCTCTCCGGAGTCCAGTTCATCAAGGGCCAGCTTGGTCTTTACGAAATTCATCGGACACGCAACGCCGTGCAAGTCTATGCGTTTCTTTATGTCATTTGCCATTCGCGACTCCTTACTCTATTTTTCTCTCCTCTTGTGGTCGGGGCCGCCCCCATTTGAGGAAATGTCCATCTGCGGCGGTCTGCTCCGTTTGCGACCCTCCGCCGTTTGCCACCCGCCCATAGCAAGCTTTGAGGTCGGGTACCCGGCCACCATTCGGCTACGGTCTGCAATACTCGCATCCCATCCACATCTGAACACCTCCTCAAATGGAATCGTCCACCCGAGCCGGAATTGAACTTTCTTGTCGCCAATTCCGGCATTATAGGAGCAGTTGCGCAATTGGTTACGGTCGGCATAAAGCCGACAAGATCGTTTTCTTTAAACAGTCTTAAAGATCTCTTTAACAATAAAGACCCCTTTCCAGACCCGGAGAATCCCCTTCTCTCGCGAACATTGCGGGAACGTCCGGGTCGGACGTGGAGCACTTGAGAGCGAAGAAGGGGTTCGGAGGGGCTGAGGGGACAGTTATCGGAAACTGACGTCTTTTATGTTTATGAGTCATGATCTTCCTTCCTCCTCCAAGACTCATGTGTTACCTGCTAATTCCCTTATAACTTTCTCCACCCCTATCCGGTCCATGGTAAACCCGAACCGCTCCTTCTTTCGGCCGTTCGCCCGGTAGTACTCGATTGCCCTGTCGATTAGTTCGTAGAGCCTTTCTTTCGATTCGATGAGGCCCGGAAATCTCGTGGCCAACCTTGGGGTCTTTCCCAGGGTCCCTCCCAACCAGAGGATGAAACCCTGCCTGCCCGGCTTCCATGCTTCCACAGGGCAACTAGAGGTGCAGATGCTGCAATTGATGCATTTGGAGAAATCGATCACATATCTTTCGTCAGTTTTCGTGATTGCCGCTGTGGGACAGATGTTCTCGCAAAGACCGCAATCGATGCATGCCTCCCGGTCCCATTCGGGATCAATGCCGCCCATTACGCCGATGTCGTTCTCCGTGGCTTTCGCGCAGTTATGGGGACAGCCCGTGACGGCCAGCTTGAACTTATAAGGCGTGTCCTGCCGGAAGTAGGTGCGGTCCAGATAGCCCGCGACCTCCTTTGTCTCGATGATGCCCCACCTGCAGGTGGCCGACCCCGGACAACCTGCAACGATCCTCACGCGGGGGCCGCACGCACCCATGATGATGCCCGCCGATTCCAGCTCCTTTCGCGCTTCCTCAAGGTGGTCCTGATGGATGAAGTGGATCTCGATCCCCTGTCTCGTAGAAAGGTGGATCTGGCCCCTGCCGTACTTGTCCGCCACCTCCGCCACCTTCCTGATCTTGTCCGGTGTGAAGTCGCCGGCGACTGCATGGAGCCTCAGCGCAAAGTATTCCGCTTGCTTTTGCTGGATCACCCCCACTTTTCTCAAAGCTGCCGGGTCGAATTCTTGACTGCTCATCGTTCTTCTCCCATTTTTAATAGCCTGTAGGTCAAGGAGGGCTTACGGGACCTATCAAGACTCTACTACTAAAGGCTCTTCAGAAACCTCTCCTTCTCTGATGTAAAACCCCTTCACGCTCTTTTTCTCCCCGGCCAGCGAAACGATAATGTAGAGGAGGTCCGGGTCGTGGGCCAATCTGATATCTTCGGCGGACGGTCTTGCGGGCGTGACAGGATGGCTGTGATACGCTGCGAGGATTTCGAGACCTTCCTGCCTTACCGCTTTATGCACGGCAAACTGTTCCACCGGGTCGGCAGTGTAGTGGTCTTCTCTTCCTTCCGCATTCGTCAGCGGGTAGCGGCGTGTGACCCGTCCCCCGATACCCGCCAGATAGCCGCACGCCTCAATGGGCGCTTCCTGTTCCGCATGTGCAATCATCTGTTCTATAATATCACGATCTATTATCATCTCTTTAAGTCACAAACCCTCTGTTCGTAGTCGATAAGCGAGGTGACGGTCGGATTTTCACCGCATACCGGGCAGTCGGGATTCCTGCCTACCTTTACCTCGCGGAACCGCATGGCCAGGGCTTCGAACACGAGCAAACGGTTGGTAAGGAGGTCCCCGAGGCCAAGGAGAAACTTGATTGCCTCCAACGCCTGGATGGTCCCGATCACCCCTGCCATGCCGCCGATCACCCCTGCCTGGCTGCAGCTCGGGACAGCACCGGCAGGAGGCGGTGCGATGAAAAGGCAGCGGACGCAGGCACTATTGTTCGGCAGCACGGTTATCGTCTGCCCGTCAAACCTGAGAATTCCCGCATGTGAAAGGGGCTTTCCGCCAAGAACGCAGGCGTCGTTGATGAGGAATTTCGCGGGGAAGTTGTCCGTGCCGTCAATCACGAAATCGTAGCCGCCGATTATCTCCGCAATATTGTGGGAAAAGGCCATCTCCTTATGGGCGATTACCCGGACGTCGGGGTTCAGGCGCTTGATCTTCTCCCGCGCCGAATCCACCTTGGAGACCCCCACGTTGTCGGTGAAATGGATGACCTGTCTCTGGAGGTTGCTCAGGTCCACCCTGTCCCCATCCACGATGCCGATCGTTCCCACTCCGGCGGCAGCGAGATACAGGGCAGCGGGCGCGCCCAGACCTCCTGCTCCTATAATGAGGACCTTCGACTGAAGCAGCTTTTCCTGGCCCTTGCCGCCCACTTCCTTGAGAATAATATTCCTGCTGTACCGTTCGATCTGCGCGTCGTTCATGGTGTTCATATCCCTTTCAGTGCGTTCTTGACATCGTCTATAAGGTCGTCCGCATCCTCTATCCCCACTGAAATACGGATGAGGGTATCGTCGACGCCAAGGGCCTTTACCGCATCCTTCGTAAGATTGGCAAAGATCGTCGAAGCAGGGTGCAGGGCGAGGCTCCTGTTGTCTCCCAGGTTGGTTGCCCGTTTGATAAGGGAAAGCCTGTTGAGGAACTGAAAGCTCGCTGCCTTGCTTGGCAGTCGAAACGATAATACGCCCCCACCCAGGCCGTTGAACTGTTTTTGTGCGAGGTCATAATAGGGCGAGGTCGCGAGGGTGGGGTACATGACGGAGGTGACGGCGCTCTCGATCTCCAGGAAATCGGCTACTGCCTGCCCGTTCCGGCATATTCTCTCCATGCGCAATGCGAGCGTCTCCAACCCCAGGGTTTGCAGATATGCGTTATGAGGCGATAAGCAGCTCCCCGTTTCCCTGTACACCTCTTTCCGCAGCCGTGCCGTGAAGGCCTGCTCGTTGAAGCGGTGATAATCCTTCAAAGAGGGTACCGCCGTCCAATCGAAGTTGCCCAGGTCGACGATAGCGCCGCCCATGCTCGTTGCGCCGCCCGAGATATACTTTGTCGTTGAATGTACGACCACGTTTACGCCAAACCGCTTCGCGTGAAAGAGATAGGGCGTGGTCACCGTGCTGTCGGCGATAACGACGACGTTCCGTGCCCTTGCGATCTCCGATATTGCCTCAAAATCCGGCACTATGATGCAGGGATTGGAAATGGTTTCCAGGAATATCGCCCTCGTGCGGGAGTCGAGCGCTGCGGTGATCGAGCCAAGGTCATTCACATCAACGAAGCGTGTTTTTACCCCGATCGGCGCGAGGACGTTCGTCAAGAGTGAGTAAGTCCCACCGAATAGCGACGATGCAGCGACAACGTTGTCTCCCTCGGTCAAGAGGTTCAAGAGGGTGGTCGATATAGCAGCCATACCAGAGGAAACAGCCACCGTTGCGAAGCCGTCCTCAAGGGCGGTGAGCTTCTTCTCGAACAGCTCGACCGTAGGGTTGGAGATGCGCGAGTAAGCGAAATCGAGATTCCTGCCAAAGAACGTATCTGCCATGGCTTCGGCAGTTTCAAAACCGAAGGCGACACCCGCATAGATGGGAAAACGAAAAGCCCGGTAGCCGTCCTTTCTCGTGCCCGATTCGTGAATAGCCTTTGTCGAAAAGCCCGTGTTCTTCACTGTGCTGTTCACCTTTGTGATCCGCCACCCATAAAATAGAGGAATTCTATAACGTCACCCTCTTTCACCTTCATTGTATCGAACTCGTTTCTCCTGAGGATCGCGCCGTTAAGCTCTACGGAAACCATCTCCGGTGACTGCACCCGCCTGTGGGCAAGAAGCTCCTGAACGGTCAACTCTCCCCCGATTTCTTCCTCTTTGCCGTTAATGCTCAGTTTCATACAAGATGCTCTCCTCTTATTATATCTGATAATCTTCCACGAATATCCTTACATTCCGGGGCCTGACGAAGACCGTCTCGCCTTTTTTTAACGCAAGATTTTGAAATACCTCCCGGGTCAGCTCCGCCTCCACTTCCTCGGTGTTGCCGTTCACGGCAAGGACTACCCGGACGATGGGCCCGATGGCGTGAATATGCCTGATTTCGGCTGCCAGGCTCTCGCCGTCCGACCTGTGCCGTTCAACCGCGATGTCCTGGGAGCGCACATATCCCACGGCCGGTGTCCCGTCGGCTGCAGCACGGTGCGGGGAGGCCACTTCAACACCGCATACACGGACAAGGCCTTGATCGATACGGCCGTGAAAGAGGTTGACGTTTCCAAGAAAGTTGAGCACGAAAGGATTGGCAGGGTGCTCATAAACCTCTTCCGGCGTGCCGAACTGCTCGATCCTGCCTCCATTCATTACCACGATACGGTCTGCCACTTCGAGTGCTTCCTCCTGATCGTGGGTGACAAAGACGCTCGTCACGTGGATTTCGTCGTGAAGCTGGCGGAGCCATCGCCGGAGCTCGGCCCGCACCCGGGCATCCAGGGCGCCGAAGGGCTCGTCCAGAAGAAGTATCTGTGGTTCCATCGCGAGGGCGCGGGCAAGGGCTATCCGTTGACGCTGGCCTCCTGACAGTTGTGTCGGATAGCGGTCGGCAAGGCTTTCGAGCTGCACCAGTTGGAGCAGTTTTGTCACCCTCTCGCGTATTTCGTTCCGGCCCGGGCGGAGCTTGCGCGGCTTCACTTTGAGCCCGAAGGCCACGTTGTTGAAGACGTTCATGTGACGGAACAAGGCGTAGTGCTGAAAGACAAACCCGACCCGGCGTTCGCGAACGTGGCGGTTCGTCGCGTCCTCGCCATTAATGTGTATTGTCCCTGTATCCGGTGTTTCGAGACCGGCGATAATGCGCAGAAGGGTTGTTTTTCCCGAGCCGGACGGCCCCCAACAAGGCAACCAGTTCGCCGGAAGGGATAGTGAGATTCACGTCGCTGAGTGCCGCGAAGGCCCCGAAATTTTTGTTGATGCTATTGATCTCGATGCTCATTTGGGTTCCTTTAAAACCTTTTGCCTTTCAGCCCCTCACGCCTTGAGCTGCCCTTTTATTTTCCATTCTGCCAGGGTTTTTACGGCGAGCGTGACCAATGCCAGCAGAGTCAATAGCGAGGCAACTGCAAAGGCAGCCGAAAAACTATACTCGTTGTACAGGATTTCCGCATACAGCGGGATAGTGTTGGTTGCTCCGCGAATATGGCCCGATACCACCGAGACGGCGCCGAATTCCCCCATAGCCCTGGCATTGCACAGCACTACGCCGTACACGATTCCCCACTTGATATTAGGAAGAGTTACCTTGAAGAATGTCTGCAAGCCGCTTGCGCCAAGGACCAGCGCCGCCTCTTCTTCCTCCGTCCCCTGCGTTTGCATAAGGGGTATCAACTCACGCGCAACAAAGGGAAAGGTAACGAAAATTGTTGCGAGGACAAGCCCCGGAACCGCAAAGATGATCTTGATCTGATGGTCAAAGAGCCAAGGGCCCAGCCAGCCTTGAAGGCCAAAGACGAGCACGAAGATCAGACCGGAAATAACGGGAGATACGGAGAAGGGAAGGTCGATGAGGGTTATGAGCGCGTTCTTGCCCGGAAAGTGGAACTTGGTAATCGCCCATGCCGCTGTCACGCCGAATACAAGGTTGAGAGGCACGCTGATGGCAGCGGTCAAAAGGGTCAGCCGGATGGCCGCAAGCGCGTCGGGTGCGGCTAATGAGGTGAGATAAAGCTTGAAGCCCTTTGCCAAAGCCTGGTTGAATACCGCGACCAGGGGTACGAAGAGAAACACGGCGAGAAAAAGGATCGTGAGCACAGTCAGGAAGCAACGCACAAGAAACGGCTCGGTCAGGCCATTTTGCAGCGCCGATGTCCCGGAAGTCGGTTTTTGTGGGGCTTCAGCCATTTTTCGCGTCTCCTTCTTTAGGACTCGGTATACCGTCTGCTCCACCGCTGAAGCATGTTGACGGCAAAGAGCAGGATGAACGAGGCAATAAGCATCACCAGCGCTATGGCAGTGGCAGCCGCGTAGTCAAACTGTTCGAGCTGCGTGACGATGAGAAGCGGCGTGATCTCAGAGATCATGGGCATGTTCCCGGCGATGAAGATAACCGAGCCGTATTCCCCTATGGCCCTCCCGAGGGCAAGGGCGAAACCCGTGAGAATGGATGGAAGAAGCGTGGGGACAAGCACGAGGCGAAACGTCTGCGCGCGGCTGGCGCCCAAACAAAGGGCTGCTTCCTCCGTCTCTCTTTCCATATCCGCGATAACCGGCTGAAGGGTCCGGACGACAAAGGGCAAGCCGATGACCGTCATGGCGACCACAATGCCGGCAGGCGTATACGCGATCTTTATGCCCCGCGGCTCAAGGAGCGAGCCTATCCAGCCGTTTGCCGAATAGACCGTGGCCAGGGTGATGCCCATTACAGCCGTGGGCAAGGCAAAGGGAAGGTCGACGAGGGCATCGACGATCCGTTTGCCGGGAAACCGGTACCGGACCAGCACCCAGGCGGTTATCGTGCCGAACACTGCATTAATAAGGGCCGCAACCAAGGCGGAACCAAAGGTAACCTTGTAGGAGGCAAGGACCCTTTCCGACGTCACGGTAGAGACAAAAGCTTCCCACGTCATGCCCGCTGTCCAGAATACCAGCGCAGAGAGGGGGAAGAGCACCATGAGACTCAGATAGAACAGGGTGTAGCCGAGTGTCGGGCCGAACCCCGGAAGCACACTCCGCTTTCTTACAGAAAATATCATGGTGTTCTCCCCTGTCTGCGCCTTAATCCGTCACTTCTTCGCGTATATCTGGTCGAAGGTGCCGCCGTCCGAAAAATGGACTTTCTGGGCATTTTGCCAGCTCCCAAATACCTCATCTATGGAGAAGAGCTTCAAATTCACGAATTTCACCGGAGCAGCCGCCAGCGCCTTCTTGTTTGTCGGCCTGTAGTAACGCTTTGCCGCGATCTGCTGCCCTTCATCGCTGTACAGATACTTGAGGTATTCCAGCGCTACCTGACGGGTGCCGCGTTTGTCGACGACCTTGTCCACCACCGCAACGGTTGGTTCGGCAAGTATGCTTAACGAGGGCGTCACAATCTCGAACTTATCCGGACCCAGCTCGTTGATCGCGAGAAAGGCTTCGTTTTCCCAGGCAAGGAGGACATCACCGATACCGCGCTGTACGAACGTGGTGGTAGAACCCCGTGCGCCGGAATCAAGAATGGGAACATTCTTGAAGAGCTGCGTGACAAACGCTCGTGCGGACGCGTCGCTACCCCCTTTCTGTCGCAGGGCATACCCCCATGCAGCCAGATAGCTCCAGCGGGCGACACCCGAGGTTTTGGGGTTGGGGGTAATGACGGAGATACCGGGCTTTACCAGATCATTCCAGTCCTTAAGGCCCTTCGGATTACCTTTCCGGACGAGAAAGACGACGGTCGACGTGTAAGGCGAGCTGTTGTGGGGAAGCTTTTTCTGCCATCCGGGATTGATCAGGCCTCTTTCCTGGATTGAATCGACATCGTAGGCCAGCGCGAGGGTAACGACATCCGCCTCCAGCCCGTCGATCACCGATCTCGCCTGCTTCGAGGAGCCGCCGTGGGATTGCTTGATGGTGACGGATTGACCGGTTTTCTTGAGCCAGTATTTTGCGAATGCTGCATTAAAGTCCTGATACAGCTCCCGTGTGGGGTCGTACGAGACGTTGAGCAGGGTGACCGGCTCTGCGGCGAAACCCGGCTGCCCTGTCGTAACGGTGAAGGCAAAAGCTATTACAGCGGTAAATAGGGAGAGAATTGTTTTTGGGATCAAAAGAGGCCTCCTCATCTTTATTTGGTAACGCGGTTTTTGCACACTTTTGTGCACTTCATTTCCCTATAACTCTATTACAATAGTAGAGTATTTAACTCACCTTTAGGAATATTGTCAAGAATTATTTTCCAGTAATACCGTACAGAATAATGCGTATATAGGTGACAACTGCTGATAACTACCCGCAAAAAGAGAAGTAAGTAATTCTTTAATTCAGGAGGATGAATTCGGATGAGTGATGTTGGCCAGAGTCATTGTCAAGGCTTTCGAACCACAAAGGTCCCTGTTTCGGCAAGGAGGTTGGGTAGGATTCTCACTCTTCTGTTTGCTCTGAAATAGAGGCGTTTTTCGATTTTTATGTTCTTTTTCCTGCAGTAGGAGATGAAATCGAGGATGCTCAAAAAATGGAGGTTAGGGGTGTCGTACCATTCGTACGGCAGTGAGGGAGTGACAGGTGTTCTGCCTCTGATCCCCAGTTGAAAGCGGGTGTTGAGATTGGCGAAATTGGGAAAGCCGACGATCACTTTCGCACCTACCCGCAAAGCCTCGTTCAGGACCTCGTCCGGTTTCTTCACCTGCTGAAACGTCTGGTTCAATATGACAAAATCGAACGACTGGTCCGAGTATTCCGACAAGCCCCTGTCGATGTCGTCATGAAAGACATTCAAGCCTTTGGCAACACACTGTAGTATTGCTTCGTCATCAATCTCTATCCCCTGTGCCCTGACATGCTTCTCTTTTACAAGGGCGGTCAGGAGTTCTCCGTATCCGCAGCCGAGATCAAGTACGGATACGCCGGGAGTCACAATGTCGAGGATCGCCTTCTGATCCGGTCTGAGGTTGCGGTGATCCTGTGCCATATCTATACCGTCGTCATTACCTTCTTGAGGAAATGTTTGATCAGGTGCGCCTGTTCCTCCACTTCGATGAGAAACGCATCGTGACCCCATGTGGAGTTGAGCTCCGCGTAGATCGCCTCTACGCCCGCCCGCTTGCATGCGCGCGCGATCTCCTGCGACTGATATGCGGGATACAGCCAGTCGGACTTAAAGGCGATAACGAGAAAACGCGCCTTCATACCTCGCAACACGTCTTGCAGGTTCCTGCCGTCTGCAAGGTCGAAGTAATCGATGGCCTTCGTGATGTAGAGGTATGAGTTGGGGTCGAACCGTTTTATGAAGTTCTCCCCTCTGTACTGAAGGTAGCCCTCTACTTCAAAGTTGGGATCGAACGAGAAACCGGAATGGCCGTTCCTGAACCGCCTGCCGAATTTCTCGCCCATCGACACATCGCTCATATACGTTATGTGCCCCACCATCCTCGCTACGCTAAGCCCTTTGGCGGGCAGGGTGCTTCCGTAGTAGTTGCCGTCGTTCCAGTTCGGATCGGACATGATCGCCTGCCTTCCTACCTCGTTAAAGGCAATTTGCTGAGGCGAGTGCGTCGCTGTGGTGGCGATGGGTATCACCGAGCGGACCCTTTCCGGATAGGAGACAACCCACTGAAGCGCCTGCATGCCGCCCATCGACCCGCCGGCCACCGCAAGAAGCCGGTCTATACCCAAGTGATCGACAAGGCGGCGCTGAGCATTCACCATATCCTTCACGGTGACAAGGGGAAAATCGAGGCCGTACGGTTTTCCTGTGAGAGGGTTGAGGGAAGAGGGGCCGGTGGAGCCCCTGCAACCCCCGAGCACGTTCGAACAGATGATGAAGTACCGGTCCGTGTCAAAGGCCTTGCCGGGACCGATCATATTGTCCCACCAGCCCGGATTCTTGTCCCCTTTATGAAAGCCGGCGGCGTGGGCGTCGCCGGTAAGTGCATGGAGCACGAGAACTGCGTTGGACTTGCGGGAGTTCAGGGTCCCGTACGTTTCATAGGCGAGGGTGACCGGTGAAACAGCTTTGCCGCCTTCGGTCACAAACGGGTCCTGCTCACCGGCGAACGTGTAGAATTGTGTTTGTACAATTCCTATGCCGTCATGACGGAGTACCATTGATTCGTCACCTATCTCTGTTACCCCGCTGCCTTTCGCAGTGCCTGGTCAATATCTTCCTTGATGTCTTCTACGTCCTCAATGCCTATCGACAGCCGGACATAATCCTCGGTCACGCCCGTTTCTTCCTGTTCAGCTCTCGTCAACTGCTGGTGGGTAGTCGAGGCCGGATGGATGACAAGGCTCTTTGCGTCCCCGATGTTCGCGAGATGCGAGAGAAGTTCCACGGAATTAATAAACTTCTTCCCTGCCTCCAGGCCACCCTTGATCCCGAACCCCACAACGGCCCCAAAACCGTTTTTCAGGTACTTGCTCGCGATGCCGTAATTAGGGTTGTCTTCAAGACCGGGATAATTGACCCAGGTGACAAGCGGATGGGACTTCAGGAACTTTGCGACTGCCAATGCATTCTCCGAATGTTTCCGCTGCCGCAAAGGAAGTGTTTCCAGCCCCTGGAGGAAGAGAAAAGCGTTGAAAGGACTTAAGGCAGGGCCCAAATCACGAAGGAGCTGAACCCGGGCTTTAAGAATGAACGCCACATTACCCAGTCCGGGGAAGTTGCCGAACACATCCCAGAACTTCAACCCGTGATAGCTCGGGTCGGGCTCGGTGAACTCAGGGAACTTGCCGTTTCCCCAATTGAACGTGCCTCCGTCGACAATCACGCCTCCGATGGAAGTACCGTGACCTCCGATGAACTTCGTGGCGCTTGTGGCCAGGATGTCTGCGCCGTATTCCAAGGGCCTTACCAGCCCCACACCGACGGTGTTGTCGACAACGAGAGGAACGCCCGCGTCATGGGCAATCTTTGCCAGCGCCTCGAAGTCGGGCACATCCAGTTTGGGATTGCCGACTGTTTCCGCGTAAATGGCCTTTGTCTTGTCGGTGATCGCCTTCTTGAATTCATCCGGCTTTGTTGAATCGACGAATTTCACCGTCCGGCCGAGCTTTGGAAAGGTGTAGTGGAAGAGCTGGTAGGTTCCGCCATAGAGGTTGTTTGCCGACACAATCTCGTCGCCGACCTGCGTAATGTTTATGAGAGCAAGGCTTTCGGCAGCCTGGCCCGATGCAACCGCCAATGCACCCGTACCTCCTTCGATGGCAGCCATGCGCTGTTCGAAGACATCGGACGTGGGGTTCATGATCCTCGTATAGATGTTGCCGAATTCGGCCAAGGCAAAGAGATTGGCCGCATGGGCCGTATCTTTGAATACGTAAGAGGTGGTCTGGTAAATCGGTACTGCCCGAGCACCAGTGGCTGCATCGGGGCTTTCCTGTCCTGCGTGAACTGCGAGTGTGTCCGGTCTTCTTTTTGCCATGAGCCTTTCTCCTTCTTCAAATACAGTTAATAACTTGTCTTTCCCTGTCTGATTTCCCTCAAATGTAGTACATAGGCGTCTCTTTCTCCGACTTTTCCTCCTGCATCGCCACGAGTGCCTCCAGCGTGTAGCTTGACAGAACCTCATCTATTTTGTTCCCGAGCAGGCTCCAGATGTCTCTGGCCGCGCACGTGTCCGACTTGGGGCATGTTTTGGGTTTTGCCACGCAGTCTACAAGCGTGCACGGGCCTTCGAGCACCGTAATGATTGTGCTGACCGTAATCTGGGACGGCGGGCTCGCAAGCAGAAAGCCGCCCTTTCTGCCCCTCACGGTATTTACCAGGCCTGCGGCACGCAGGGTCGAGAATATTTGTTCGAGATACTTTTCGGAGATCCTCTGTCGCTTGGCAACGTCGGAAAGGAATACAGGTACATCATCCTTCTGGTTTGCCGCAAGGTCCATCATCGCCCGCAATCCGTACCTGCCTTTCGTGGACACCTTCATATCGTCATGCTCCTTGCTTATTCCCGCATTCAGATCTCCACATCCGAAGCTGTTGCTGTCTCCAACCCGGGGAAGAGGTTCTGAAAAAGCGGTGTTGAGAGATAACGTTCGCCGGCCGAGGGCAGTACCACCACAATAGTCTTTCCCTTGCTTTCCGGCTCTTTCGCGATGCGGGCCGCGACGACGGTGGCTGCTCCGCTCGATACGCCGCAGAGAATGCCTTCTTCGCGCGCAAGCCGCCGGGCCATATCGATCGCCTCGTCACTGCTTACCGTTTCAATACGATCCACCAGATCGAGCTGGAGCACTTTCGGTACGAAGCCTGCGCCGATACCCTGGATCTTGTGCGGCCCCGGTTTTAGCTCCTCTCCTTTACGCGCCTGTGTGAGGATCGGAGACTCTGTCGGCTCTACCGCCACGGATACGATCTTTTTCCCTTTTGTTATCTTGAAATAACGGCTCACTCCCGTAATGGTGCCGCCCGTTCCGACACCGGATACGAGAATATCCATTTTTCCCTCTGTATCGTCCCATATTTCGGGGCCCGTCGTCGCCTCATGGATGGCAGGATTGGCCGGGTTCTCGAACTGTTGCGGAAGGAAATATTGGGAAGGATCGCTCGCGGCAATCTCTGTAGCCTTGGCAATGGCTCCCTTCATGCCTTTGGCAGCCTCGGTCAATATGAGATTGGCCCCAAAAATCTTCAGGACCTTTCTCCGCTCGATGCTCATGCTTTCCGGCATGGTAAGGAGGAGTTTGTAGCCCCGCGCAGCGGCAACAAAGGCGAGAGAGATGCCGGTGTTGCCCGACGTTGGCTCTATAATGGTCATGCCCTGTTTCAGTCGCCCCGTCTTCTCCGCATCCCAGATCATCGCCGCTCCGATACGGTCTTTCACGGAGTACGCCGGATTCCTGCCTTCGATCTTTGCAAGGACAGTCGCCTCCGGTCCTACGACGCGGTTCAGCTTGATCAGTGGTGATCCGCCTATGGAACTCGTATTATCCTCGTATCTTCTACTCATCATCGCCTCCCGTGTGTTTGGCCCTGTCGCCAATTTTTTAGACTACTATTACAATAGAGTTAATATAGATTAGTGGAAGCAAAGTTGTCAAGAATAATCAGAATAATTCAGATGGGTCAGCAGGCGAGTCGAATATGTCACCAGGATCTTTCGTTCTTTCAGCTTGACTTTATTGCGGTCATGCAGGGATGATACTGTGTTGGCGAATGTATCCGAAGCGATTTGAGATGATCAAGATTTCAGGACTCGGAAAGGTCTATCAAAGCGCCGGAGGCGATGTCACTGCCCTGGAGAACCTGGATCTGGAGGTTGACCGGGGTGACATTTTCGGCGTTATCGGTTTGAGCGGCGCGGGAAAGAGCACGCTCATCCGCTGCATCAATCTGCTCGAACGACCTACATCGGGCAGTATCGAGATCGACGGAAAGGACGTTACCCACTATCAGGGGGCGGCGCTGAGAAAGCTAAGAAGCTCCCTCGGAATGATCTTTCAGCATTTCAATCTGCTAATGCAAAGAACGGTGCGGCAGAATGTGGCATTTCCCCTGGAAATCGGATCGCTCCCGAGGAGGGAGATCGACGCCAGGGTGAATGAGCTTCTTGAGGTGGTTGGGCTGTCCGAGAAGGCAGACGCCTACCCGGCACAGCTCAGCGGAGGGCAAAAGCAACGGGTGGCGATTGCCCGCGCTCTGGCAAACCGTCCGAAAGTCCTTTTGTGCGACGAAGCGACTTCGGCGCTCGATCCCCTGACGACGAAATCCATCCTGGGATTGCTGAAGGATATCAATCAGAAATTCGGGCTGACCATCGTGCTCATTACCCACGAAATGGCGGTCGTAAGAGAGATCTGCAATCGCGTTGCCGTAATAGACAGCAATCACATCGTAGAGACAGGACCGGTCATCGATGTCATTGCCCATTCACAAAGCGAATCAGCCAGGAAGCTGTTCGGGCGTTCGAACAAGACGATCCCGTATAGCAGGCTGACGGGGGACAGTGGAGACTATTGTGTACGCACTGACATCACCCTTACCGGTGATGCTGCCCTGAAACCTATTATTTCGACGATCGCCCGCCGGTTCGACGTGGATGTGAACATTCTGCTCGGGAACGTCGATTTCATTCAGGGAGCCCCCCTGGGGGAACTGGTGGTCGAGCTTTCGGGCAGCAAGGCCGCGGTAGAGGGCGCCCTCCATTACATAGAGGATCTCCATTTGAAGTGCGAGGTGCTGGACCAATGATCGATGTCGCTAAGGTCGTGGAGTATTGCGACCTTCTCGGAAGCGGAACATTGGTCACGCTCTACATGACCTTCCTCTCTACCTTCCTTGCCTATTTGTTCGGTATGCCCCTCGGGATCATCCTTGTCATCACGGACAGGCAACATGTCCTTCCCCGCCACCGGCTGAATTCGGTTTTGGGCGGGATTGTCAACGTGATGCGGTCAATACCGTTCATCATCCTGCTCATTGCGGTCATACCGTTCACAAGGCTGGTTGTCGGTACGAGCATCGGTCCGAGCGCCTCGGTGGTGCCCCTTGCTATCGGTGCCATCCCCTTTGTGGCGAGGATGGTCGAGGCTTCGGTGAAAGAAGTCGACAAGGGGCTAATCGAAGCTGCGTTAGCCATGGGGGCATCACCGTGGCAGATCATCAGCAAGGTTATGGTCCCGGAGGCGACGCCGTCCCTGATCCTGGGGGTCTCGATCACGATCATCACGCTTATCGGCTATTCGGCAATGGCGGGTGTGGTGGGCGGCGGCGGTCTGGGAGACATTGCCATACGGTATGGCTATTACAGATATCAGGAAGACCTGATGTTCCTGACGATAATCCTGCTGATCATCATCGTTCAGATGGTCCAGTCTGCAGGCAATTACCTGTCGCGAAGAATCGACAAAAGACAAAAATAGGAGAATAGGAGAGGAAATGACGATCATGAACGGAAAAAGAACATTCATTGTCCTGTTGGCGCTTCCGCTGGCGGCCTTCATCGGTCTTTCGGCATGCGGAAACAATTCCGGCAAAGAGCCGTCGCAAGGGGCGAGCAGTCCATCGACAGCAGAACCGGCAAAGCTTAAGGTCTTAAAGATCGGTGCAACGCCGGCGCCCCACGCAGAAATACTGAAATTCGTTGTCGGCAAGCTGAAGGAGAAGGGGATTGATCTTCAGATAAAAGAGTTCACGGATTACGTCCTTCCCAACACCGCCCTGCAAAACAAGGAGCTCGATGCCAACTATTTCCAGCACGTGCCTTACCTGGAAGATTTCAACAAGAAGAACAACACCCAGTTAAGCCCGGTAGTAGCAGTGCACTTTGAGCCGCTGGGGTTATATCCGGGCAGAACCAAATCGCTGGACGCGCTAAAGAAAGGCGATATAATCGCAGTCCCGAACGATACGACCAACGAGGCCAGGGCGTTATTGCTCCTCGAATCGGCCGGGCTCATAAAGGTTAAGGCAGACGCGGGCCTGAAGGCCACCATAAAGGACATTACGGATAATCCAAAAAAACTGGTCATAAAGGAGCTGGAAGCAGCCCAGATCGCGCGATCCCTTCCCGACGTGAACCTGGCGGTGATTAACGGCAACTATGCCATAGAAGCCAAACTGAGTGCGGCAAAAGACGCGCTGAGTTCGGAGAGCAAAGACTCCCTGGCCGCAAAAACGTTCGCCAATGTCATTGTGGTGAAAAGCGGCGACGAGAATAGGGAAGATATCAAAGTGCTTAAAGAGGCAATCACGACCAAAGAAGTAAGGGATTTCATAGATCAAAAGTATCAGGGAGCGGTTGTGCCGGCATTTTGAGAACCGGCCGGGAATCGGCGCGGGAAGGAGATGGGAACCATGATCGAAGAATGGATCAACCAGATGAAGCAAGGCCTGGACCCCGGGGAGTTGGGCATGATCCTCGTGCATAACGGCATAGTACGGGCAACCTCGAAGAAAGGAGAGCCGGTACAGGGGATGAGGCTCTCCTATGACGAAGAGAAACTGGAACGGGTGATCAGCGAGCACCGCGAGAAGGACGGCATCGCCGGCATCCGTGTGTGGATCAACCGCGGAGAACTGAAGGTCGGGGACGATATTATGGTTGTTCTGGTAGCAGGGAGATTCAGGACCGATGTGCTCCCGGCTTTCGAATCGCTCGTGCGCCGGATAAAAAGCGAGGTCGTCGCTGAGCAGGAGAGGGTGTAGCGTCTTCTGACCGGCGAATAGTTACGGTGCGGGCGATAGCTGCGGCCCCGGGACGCAGCAGAGCGGATGAGCTGAACCGGCCTATGCTATGGAACGAAACCGGCCGGGAAGCACTGGCCGGAGCCGCGGAAGGCATTCGCTATCTTTCCTTCCGGATCTATGAGAAAACCGGCAGGATGGATACTCGACCCCTCGTCGTCGTGCACGGCCCATGTTCCGCCGTTGCTCCGCGCGGCGTCCACCCCGTAAGCTACAGGAAAGGAGATCTTGAGATCCCACATGGTCTTCATCACCTGCTCGCGGTCATCGCCGCACGCAGCAAGAACTCTCACATTTCCGTTCCGTCCCTCACGAATCATTTTCTGAAAATCAACCAACTGCTGGCAGCATACAGGACACGAACTGCTGCAGTAAAAAAGAAGAAAACTCCATTTTCCGCCTGATCGGCCGGGAAACAGAATCTTCAGGACCCTTTTGCCTATCACAAGGTCTAAATCAAGGTCGGGAAACGGGTTGCCCGGGACCAATATCGCATCACCTTGGACTCTCACGTCGCACCTCCTGTCTTGTTCATCGGGTTCGCGAACCCCCTCTTCGCCAGAGACGTCTTCGGACCCTTGGAGGGATATTTATTACAAAATCCTTGCCACCGGGTAGCGATGCTTATTTATTGACCGATTGGTGCGAGCGAAGCGCATCGGGAAAGCACGGCCGGGGAATTATGCCCCAGCCATGTGGCAGAAAACCCCAATCTCAGGGAGGAGGGATTGGGGAGAGTCTAAATCTCTTCGAGTTTCCGGTACAGGGTTTTTCGATCGAGACCCAGTATTTCTGCCGCCCTTGATTTGTTCCCTGCGACCTCGATAAGGACCCTGCGGATATACTCCTTCTCCAGCTGATCCACGGTGTATTTCTCGCGCAGGCCTTTCTCGACAAGGTTATCGTCCTCCTCCCGGGTCATGGTGGGAGGAAGGTCCTCCAGCAGAATCACCTCTTGCCTGCACAGGGCAATGGCCCGCTGTATGATGTTCTCCAGCTCCCGCACATTTCCGGGCCAGGGGTAGCACACCAGTATTTTCAACGCCTCTTCGGAAACGCCAGTGATCCTCTTTTTCGATTCCTCGCCCGATTTGCTGAGAAAGTGGCGGACGAGAAGAGGGATATCCTCTTTCCGCTCCCGAAGGGGCGGGAGCTCGATATCGATAACCTTCAGCCTGTAGTAGAGATCTTCCCGGAAGTGGCCCTGGCTGATCGCTTCGCTTATATTCCGGTTCGACGACGCGATGAACCTCACGTCAATGGGATAGGGGTTCGTATCCCCCAGAGGTCTCACTTCCCTCTCTTCGATCACCCGGAGCAGCTTCGCCTGCAGCACCGGTGCCATCTCGGTGATTTCATCGAGGAAAATGGTCCCTGTTGCAGCCTCGAAAAGCAATCCTCTCTTATCTGTCTTTGCGTCGGTGAAGGCCCCTTTTTTGTAGCCGAACAGCTCGCTCTCAAGAAGCGTTTCGGGTATGGCGGCACAATTGACGGGAACGAAAGGCCCCGATCTTCTATGACCCGAGTAATGTATGGCTTTTGCCACCAATTCCTTGCCTGTTCCGCTCTCTCCGGTTATCAGGACATTGTGCGAGCTGTCGCTGATCCGTTCAACAAGATCGTAGATTTTTTGCATTGACGGGCTCTTGCCCACAAGGCGGTGGAAGTGGTATCTCGATTCCACCTCCTTTTTCAGCCGCACAACCTCCTTTTTCAGCAGACGATTCTCCAGGGCTTTCCGGACAGTCAGCAGAATCGTATCCGTTTGAAAGGGTTTGGTGATGTAGTCGTAAGCGCCCATCTTCATGGCCTTGATGGCAGATTCGACTGTTCCAAAGGCGGTTATGATGATCACCGGGGTCGCGGGGGCCGCTTTCTTTGCTTCGGTAAGGACATCCAGTCCTTTCAAGCCTTTCATTTTCAGGTCGGTGATGACCACATCAAACTCTTCTCTCCTCAGGACCTTGCACGCTTCAAGGCTATCGCTCAGGGCCGAGACGTCCATCCCTTCCCCTTTCAGGACGTCGGAGAGAAATTCGCACATGTCAACATCATCATCAATTACAAGAATCCTATGAACTTCGTCCATTAATCACCCCCACCTCTCACCACATTAAGATAGACCCTGAACTTCGAGCCTTTTCCTGCCTCGCTCTCGACGTCGATCCATCCCTCATGGTCTTCAATAATGCCTTCGGCAACCATCAAGCCCAATCCTGTCCCCATCTTCTTGGTCGTGTAAAAAGGTCTGAAAATGTTCTGAATAACTTCCTTTTCCATTCCCACGCCCGTATCCTCCACGCAAACCTCCAGGTATTGTCGCCGGTCTTCGGAAGAGCCGGTCTTCGCAATATCTTTTATCGAAGTACGGAGACAAAGCGTTCCCCCTTCGGGCATGGCCTGGAGCGCATTGAGAATGAGGTTCAAGAACACCTGCTGGAGTTGATCTGGGTCGGCTGCAACGGCCGGCACGTTTTTTTCGAAATCCGTCACTACCCTCAGCTCCTGTTTCTCCATTTGATGATCGAGGAGATCAAGGGTCCCTTTCAGCAGGGTGTTGATATTCAAGTGCTGCTGCTCGGGCTTCTCTTTTCTCACGAAGCCGAGGAGTTGTTGAATCGTCCTCGTAATTTTTTCAATCTGGTTGCCGATAATATCGAGATTTTTCTCGACTGTTGCCGTATCCCCAACCCGTTTCTTGATCAATTCGGTCCGTCCCAAAATGATATTGAGGGGGGTACCGATCTCGTGGGCCAGCTCGGATGCCAGTTGGCCGACCGTCGCCAGCTTCTCGGACTGCCGGAGACCCCGCTCCAGTTCCAGCCGGACCTCCGCTTCCCGGATAATGCTTTCGTGGGCAGTTTTCAGATCGGCCGCCATTTGGTTGAACGAGCGTGCCAGCTCGGACAGCTCATCCTTTCCTTTCAGGTTGATCCGGGTATCCAGATCGCCCTTTGCCATGTCCCTTATCCCCTCCATCAACCTCGAGATGGGCTGGCTGATCCATTTCCTTGTGCCCCACAGGACCAGTGTGACAGTCCCTCCTATCAATACGGATAAGGTGATGAAGATGCTCCATTTCGCGCTTTCCATCTCCTTCTGCGCATAAGAAGTGTGCTGAAGAATGGAGACGCCGCCTATGGTTTTGCCTTTCTTGTTCTTGAGGGGGAACGTATAAGAGAAGAGCTGCTCTCCCTTGTAGACGGCAAATTCCTCCCGGGGAACGTCCTCGCGTATCGTTTTTTCTATCGACTTCACGTAAGGATTCACGTCTTCTTTGAGGGAGTTCGAAAAGTAGAGAAGGTTTTGCCCGGGGTAGTAGACGACAACACCCACCGTTCTTTCGTAGTCACTCACGGCATCGACCAGACTCTGGATGTAGTCAGGCTGGAAAGGCAGGGGGATCTTCTCCAGGGATAGCTTCAGGGTTCGACCGATGCTTACCACCTCTACCTTCATCTTTCGCAGAAGCATGTCCTGGCGGGACAGGATATGGAGATATCCGTATCCCGAGAGCACAAGGATGATGATAAGAGAGAGATAAAGGGTGAGCTTGCTACCAAGCTTCAACGAAAAACCTGCCCCATCGGCTCAGAAGATTCATTTGGTCCTTTTCCCTTCTCTTTCCTTCACTCCGTGGTATTGACAAATTCGTCCGAATGCAACATTCGCGCCGCATCTTCCTCCGGGTGTGGATACCGGGAAACAGCCTACGTCCATCAGTCGGGAGAACCAAAGATTAATGATACACGTTTGGAAAAGCAGTATCAATCGGGGGTCCCGGACCTCCTTCTCCGGTTTCCGGAGGGCTGTCTTTCTTTGCCCCATTGTGCCACATGCCGGGGCATTATTCCCCATCGATCGTTTTTGCCGATCCTCTCCTGCATCGCCAGATTGACCCTGAAGTAGCGGCTCTTCCGCTTCCTGTCATGCTGGCAGGAAGTTTGCTATCAACGATACATGAAACCGAATTAAGGAAACGGCGGATACGCCCGGTCAATTTTAACGAAGAAGAGGAGGAAGATCATGCAGATCGCAAAAACTTTTGCTTTTTTGCCTTTAACGGCAGCCGTTCTGTTTGCAGTTTTGGGCTGCACTGCCGAGCAGAGAGTGGAGACCCCTGAGCAGGAGCAAATTGAAAAGAGCCTGGTTCCCGCGAAGGCCGAGGTGACGGGGCGGGATTTTTCTTTGAAGGTTACCGATCTTAAAGTGGCCATGACTGTCGATCCGGACTCAAAGGAAATCGTCGAAACGCCCAAACTCCATGGAAGCATCCACATAATCAACACATCGCAGAATATCCTTGATATTCAGGCGGTTAGTCTGGGATACATGGCCGCAGCCGGAAAACTGATTCCCTTCAGCTCCGGCGAGAAAATGTCCAAACTCGATTCTTCCTGGAAGCCTATCAAACCGGGTGAAGCCTTCGAGGGCTCCATAGATGCCGCGATCCCCCTGGCGGCGGTAAAGGAAAAAGCGCTTGGGAAGATAGAGGTAGAGGTAATCTACGTACCGTCTCCCGTGAAACGTGAAAATCTATCGTTGATTGAAAGAATCGAGTAATCCCCACGATCTCCATTTTCCGTTGCGGAGCGCATGCTGAAGGGCGGGCCCCGGTAGGCACTTTCAACCCCGCCCGATGAGGTACAATAATGAATGTGCATCCCTTTCTGCAGAGAGTACTTGAGTGGTCCCTCACGAGCGGCGTCCATATCGTCTTGGTCGTCATTCTCGCGTGGGTTGCACTGAAGCTGGCAAAGAGG
>MVRP01000031.1 GCA_002067405.1 Syntrophorhabdaceae bacterium PtaU1.Bin034
TCGTGTCAATTACACTGCCGGCAATTTCCCCGAGTGCGTTTCGATATTGTTTTTCATCCTCGAGGCCCTCTGCCGCTATGTCCTTGCTGGCAAGGGATATCGCACGCACTCGCACGGCGAGGTTCGGGAACTGGTGGCCAGGCATCTTGTCGGCACCGGCGAGGTGGACCAGGCAATATACAACCATCTCGTTGAGCTCTATCATCGGCGCCGGGACGCGGATTTTGCCGCGGCGACCTTCGACGAGGGCGGGGTGGATGAGTACACGCGGATGGTGCGCGACAGTATCGAACTCCTGAAGAATCATATTGACGATGACGACAGGAAGGAACTGCTCGCGTTGCTGTCTGTCTCTGACGGTTCAGGATAGGTGCAGAATAGGTGCAATATCAAGTGCAAAGCACATCAGATACCATAATGATATTAGTTAGCTGCAAGCCATTCCGAAAATTAAGTATTACATTATAACGGTTTCACTTTGTTGACTTTGTAGCCCGGAATGGAGGTCCGCCGTATATAAGAGCTTTAGAGCAACAGCCATTCGTCCCTCACTTCCCAATATCCGGAATCGCTGTCCACAATCACCATCGGGGAATAGTCCATTATCAGTATTCGCACGCCCTCGTCCATCCCCAGGCAGATTTTTCCCCTACTGATCAGTGGTACTGGGAGGTGAAAATGACCGAATACGAGCGTCTTGCCATAATTGAATCTACATTGCAGGAAGCTGCTATCCATACCCCAGACGAAGTCCGTGCCACGCTGCTCATGGAGGGGCCTGTATGCATCGGCGCCGCCATGAGAAAAGAACATCGGGTCAGTCTCAAAGTAGTAGCGCGTGTCCTCGATGAATGCTAGGTGTTCAGGCGGGAAGACGCCTCTGAGGAGCGCCGGAAGTTCCCGGGTGTCGAGGAGGATGTGTTTGCCGTCACGCAGGAGATAGTGGCGGCCAGCCTGGGAATATGATAGGGTCCGGGGATCCACGCCGTATGATTTCAACGTGCTGATGAACCCGTTGTCCATCAAGACGCCGTATGCGTGCACATCCCCGGCCAGAGCGCGGATGAGGTACTCCTCATGGTTGCCCCTCAGGAAGACGTTGTCACCGTTCTTGAGGGACAGCAGGAATTCCATGACCTCCCGCGACCGGGGACCCCTGTCGATGTAGTCACCCAGGAATATGAGCCGATCCCCCTCCTGATAATCGGCGTTGTGCAGGGCATCGCTCAATTCCTTATAGTATCCATGGACGTCTCCGATTACGAGCGTTTTCATCCCAGTTCCGCCTGCAGGAGCGCGTCGCCCTCTTCCTTCGTGTTGAAATGCACCTTCCGTCCGTTGGGGAAAAGGTAGCACCACTTGAAACCCTTTTTCTCCGACCTGTGCCGGCTTACCCCGGCGAGGAAAGCCTTCTCCGGCATGGTCCAGCTGTCTTTGTCATGACGGGCGAAGAGGGGCTCTAAATATGTGCGCATCTTCTCGACGAGGACGATCTTCTCCTCGAAGGGGAGTTTCCGCAGGCGCTCCCTTTCCGCCTTCTTGGCGGCGAGGATGTCCTCGAGGGAGGGAGGCGAAACAGGAGGGGAGGGGTTGTCGAGCTGTGCAGCGAACAGCTCTTCCAGCACCGCCCGGTCCGGGATCAAACGGTCATGGTATTGCGGCAGATACTCCAGCGTCACGTTGCCATCCCATCCCCGGGCCCTCAGTGCCTCCAGAACCTCGATACCGTAGCTTGCCACCGGCAGGTGGGGCAGGTCATGGCCGGCTGCGTCATCGTAGCGCATCTCCGAGAGGTGGACGCCGACGATGCCAGAGTGGTAAGTCTGGATGATCTCGAAGATCCGGGGAACGAAGAGATGACTCGTGTCCAGGATCATGGGGAGCTTGAACTTAATGGTTTCCTCGGGGGTGAGAACCCTCTTCGCGTTTCCGAAGGTTTCGACGGCCACCGTGACGGAGGCCTCCCTTTTTAGCCTCTTCAGGTTGGCCAGGGCTATTACCTGCAGATTGATCCGCTCGGTCTTCGCGGTGCTCTCAGGATGGAATACGACAACAGCGGCGCCGACGCGCTCTGCAAATTGGACGGTGGGACGGGCCCAGGACATGAACGCCTCATCTGAGAGGCGTCCCTGAGGGGCATGGACGGAATTGACGATGATGTTGTGGGAAAGGACGAAGGCAGTCAGGTCATCCAGGCGGTCCATCCCGGCGAGGAAGTCCTCGAGCTTGTAAGGTAGGGCGAGCTCGATAGGGATTCCCTCGAGGCCGGAGAGGTCCCGAGCGTAGGAGGTCAGGGACACGTCTCTGCGGATGGAGAATTTCATGGTGGACAATTATACCAGCTTTCTTGCGGGCTGTCGCGCCCGTGTAGTGAGTATGTATCTATAAACCGATACATGCTCACTACAGCGATTGAAATAATCTGAAAAGGCGCACATCCATATCTGTATCGCCTCAAGAAAACGCGTCCTCAAGTAAAATAAACGTCAAATAAACGTCAAATAAACATTCGCTACTCCATGAAGTGATAGTTTCCCCGTATTCGGGTTTTGAGTCACCCGTGGAGACACTCTCCAGTGGAATTATTCCGATAGAGAGCGCACGGGCGATTGCAGCATACTGAAAGAGGAAAGCGCATACAATCGGAAGGCAGGTGCGGGGACGATGTGGTCAAATTGGACAAATCATACGTGCATTTTCACCGCATGATTTGTCCAATTTGACCTCATCCTTTGTATGGTGCTGCACTCATCTCTCGACCTCAACTGGGAGGAAATGCTGGCCAGAGGTCAAAAGGCCCGAATCTGGCTCATGACGCTTGAGCTCCAATTGCTCAAGGTGAGAGGGGCCAGGCATGGGCGCAACGTATTCGTCCTCGTGTTTGTTATACGCAAGCAGCCTACCATGAGCAACGGGAAAATGCACCGGGAGTTCGTTCCTTGTCCGGCAGGGTACATCTACAAAATAGTCTCGGGCATACCGGGGCGGGCTGCGGGGGCCGTGGAGTGCCACCTATTCAGGAGGACTTGTAACGAACACGACCAGTGTCGCCATCACGAAAACAGGCATGGCTGGCCTCACGGTACAAGGGCCCGGTCCGAATTGTCGTCTACGATGAACACTTCGAGATGATGGGGAATTCCGTGTTAAGACAGGGCAAGAACGAAACCGCTCTATTCAAATCTGAATGACTTTTCCCGGAAAAGTCTCAGGCAGGCGTCAGCCGCCTCCGGCCGGTAGGTGATGCCCCTGTTACGTACGATCTCCTCGAGAGCGACTTCGATCCCGAGGGCGGGCCTGTATGGACGGTTGAACGCCATGGCTTCCACCACGTCCGCTACGGACAGGATGCACGCCTCGATGAGGATCTCGTCCCCTTTGAGTCCCTGCGGGTAGCCGGAGCCGTCGAGCCTCTCGTGGTGCTGGAGAACAGCTTCAGCGATCGGGTAGGGCAGGTCCGCCACCTTCAGTATGTCATAACCTGTCCGGGGATGGGTCCGTATCAGTTGAATCTCTATTGAGCTTAACCTTGTCGGCTTGACGAGCACCTCCGCCGGCACGGACATCTTGCCGATATCGTGAATATTGCCCGCCATCCTGATGTTGTCGATCACGTCCCCGCTGAGACCCATCTCCTGGGCAATGGAGCGGGCAAGGGCCGATACCCTTCTCTGGTGTCCCGCTGTGTAGGGGTCGCGGGTCTCCAGCATCATCGAGATGACCTGAATGGTCCCGATCAGGTTCCTTCTGAGCTTCTGAGCGGAGACCTTCACGCCCTCCTCGGCCTTTCTCCTTTCCATGTAGTTCCACATCCCTTCCAGGAACAGGGACATATGGGTGATGTCCGATTCATTGTAGGAGTCTTTCTTGTTGGCAAGACCCGCGATGAGAACCACACGGTCCCTGTCGATGAGAGGGACGGCCATGAACCTGGCAAGGGCCACGTGGCCTGCGGGATAACCCTTCTTATGGGGGTTAGGGGCCTCGTAGTCGTTAACCACGATCGCCTTCTTCTGCCGTATCGCTTCCCCCCAGAGACCAGCCTTCTTTATGTCGAATACCATGGGTTTACCGTCGATCGCGCACCCTTCCATCGCTCTGTTGGACCACAGGTGTGCGTGCATAACGGATTGGTCGTCACTAATGAGTCCGACGAAGGCGAGTTCACTGTCATTGACTTTCTGGCATTCCTCCACAACGAAACCGACGATCTCCTCCCGGGAAGCATCCGCCATCTGGTAGAGCTTGAGGAGGGCCTTTTGTCTTGATTCGGTGTAAGCGAGCTCTCTTGCCGCCTGTCGGCGGACCTTGCGCAATTGCGCCTCCTTGAGCTCTCTCCTTATCGCCGGTATCAGGCGCGCCGGGTTGTTTTTCATGACGTAGTCATGGGCTCCCGCCACCATGGCGTCCACGGCTACGTCTTCACCGATGGTGCCGGATACGATGATGAACGGGATATCGAGGCCGGCTGTCTTATACATCTCGAGTGCCGCAAGACCGCCGAATCCCGGCAGCTTGTAATCGGATATGATGATGTCCCATTCCTGCGTCTCAAGTGCCTGACGCATCTCGGGTTCAGTTTCCACCCGCTGGAAGTCGGGTTCATACCCGGCCTGCCTGAGGCTGCGGACAAGAAGGAGTGCGTCGTCTTCAGAGTCCTCGACTATGAGGACCCTCAGTCTTTCGTGATCGTTCATGGGCACCTCTCTGCGGCAGGATCAAATGTCGGTCACCGGGCGATGAGGCATCACGTCCTCCGGGGCAAGGGTTCATTCAGTATGAGCCAGTAGAGACCGAGTTGATTGACAGCTTCCGAGAACCGCCTGAAATCGACAGGTTTCCTGATGTAACTGTTGGCTCCCAGGAGGTAACCGTTGATCACGTCCGCTTCCTCGTTGGATGACGTGAGGATGATCACGGGAAGAAGACTGGTTCTTTCGTCCTCCCGGATCCGTCTGAGCACCTCGTGGCCGTCTACGCGGGGAAGTTTCAGGTCAAGGAGAACGAAGACGGGCATGATCTTCGTGTCTCTTCCCGCGTAGGCCCCGGTCCCGAAAAGGTAATCCAGGGCTTCGGCACCGTCGGGTGCAACGATGACTTCGTTGGAGATATTGCTCTTCCCAAAGGCCCTCAGCGTAAGCTCCACATCATCGGGGTCGTCCTCCACGAGCAGTATGATCCTTCTCTCCATCGTCTCCCTCCTCCCTGTATGTAATCTGGCGTTCTACAGCGCAAAATAGAACGTGGCTCCCTTGCCTTCCTCGGCGTCCGCCCGGATCATCCCTCCATGGCGATGGACAATGCGTGCGACTGTGGCAAGACCGATGCCGGTGCCCTCGAAGTCTGCTCTACTATGGAGCCGCTGAAAGGGACCAAAGAGCTTGTCCGCGTACTGCATGTCGAAACCGACACCGTTGTCGCGGATGAAACAGACCCTTCTGCCGCCCTCATCGATGGCTCCGAACTCTATCCGTGCGTCGGCATTGTTACGTGTGAACTTATAAGCATTGCCCAGCAGGTTCTCGATGAGAATGGCTATCAGTTCCGGATCACCGGTAACCTCTATCCCTTCGGCAACGGCAAGCTTCACGGAGCGTCCCCGTTCTCTTTCCCCGAGGTCCTTGAAAACGCGGCGGACCAGCGCGGTGAGGTCCACGGTCCCCACCTGCATGTCCATCCGTGACATGCGTGAAAGCCGCAGCAGATCGTCGATAAGCTGTGCCATTCTCTGACTTCCGGCACGTACGCGCACCAGGTAGTCCCTGCCGCGCTCATCCACCACATCGTGGTAATCCTCGAGCAATGCCTGGCTGAAGCCGTCGATCGCCCGCAGCGGCGCGCGAAGGTCGTGGGACACGGAATAGGAGAACGCTTCCAACTCTTTGTTTGCGACCTCCAGTTGAAGAGTCCTTTCGGCAACCCTCAGCTCCAGCTCTTCATTGAGCTTGCGGATCCTTTCCTCCGATCGTTTCTGTTCGCTGACGTCATCAAAGACGGCTACGATCTCACCGGAGGGCAGTCTGTACACCTGGCTCTCCACCCACAGTTCTATCTTTTCATCCTTGTAGAGCACCGCCGGGCAAGACTCAGCCAGACCCGTGTCCCGGACCCTGCGGAACATATCGAGCAGTCCGATCCTTCCAACCTCCGGAAAAACCTCGCAAACGTCTTTCCCCGCATAGTCTGCGGAGAGGCAGGTGATCTCCCGGGCCCTGCTATTCATGTCCGTGATGACGAAACTCTCCGTGCCCGGGACAGGGCGGTAGACGGCAACACCACTCCGGGTAGTGTAGAAAAGCTCGCGGTACCGTCTCTCGCTTTCTCTCAGCCGTCTTTCGCCATCGAGCTGGGACAGGGCCTGTTGAGTGACGACCCGCTTGCGCAGATAGATGAGGCCCATGCTTATCGTGAGGAACAACAGGAACATGATGGCGAATACCTGAAAGTAGAAGCCAGTCGAGGAGGCGTTGATGGAACCCCTGCTGCGGCTTACGAACACGTGCCATCCTATGTCGTCGAGGCCGGCATGCGATACGTACCGCCTGTCCCGGCCGGGATGAGGCTCGGGGACTGAAAAAGACCGTTCCTGCTCGGTACCGAGCGCCTCGAAAGCATCAAAGAAGGGATAACGGTCGAGTTTCCCCGTGGCCGGAAACTTGCTGCTGTAAACGATATATCCGTTCCGGTCAACGATCGTTATGGACTCGCCCTCCTCGAGAGGCATCCTCGTGATGAACTTCTCAAGATCCACGGTCCGCTGCGTACTGACAAGGACACCTGTCACTTTGTCCCCTTTATCGAAGACGGGCACGGCAATGAAGACCGCCGGGTCCTTCTCGCCGGTCACCCTCAGCAGAACATTCGAGACATAGGGACACCAGGACCTGCTGACACCCTTGTACCAATCCCTGTGGGAGAAATCCTTTCCATATGTCTCCGGCCGCCCGGGTGATGTCATCCAGACGACCCCCTTTTCGTCGGACACTGCCAGAATATTGATCTCGGGATTTGTCTTCCTGAGATCGTCAAGGTGCCTTTTTGCCTCCTTGACGTTCCTTCGCCTTACCGCTTCGAGGAGCAGAGGCCTGTGTGTGTAGGACTCCATGCCCTTGATGACCTTGCTGAAATGCTCCTCGAGGACCAGAGAGAAGGTGCTCGCGGTCTCGCGGTCCGAGCGCAGAAATTTATCGCGTGTGCTCCTGTAGCGCTCGGAGAAAAGATAGACCGTCAATACAGCGAGGACTACAAAAACGAGGCCGATGACCAGGACGGTGTGGCGAACCGGCATGAACCAGAGATAGGTTGTGTCATCCTGGTGCTCCTTGTCGTTCCCCCGTCGCAGGTCCATTCAAACACCTATATGATCCCTGGCAGGCGGAAGAAGAGGGTGTTCGTCTTCCTCTTCCGCGTCGAACAGAAACCCTTTCTCCCGGAACAGGGCTAAGCAGGTGGCGACCACGTCAGGATGGTACAGGGAGCCCTTGTTCCTTTCTATTTCGTCAAGTGCAGAACCGATGCCGAAAGCGGAACGGTAGGGACGATGGGAAGCCATGGCCTCGACCACATCGGCGACGGCCATTATCTGGGCCTCAAGGAGTATCTCCCCGTTTCTGAGGCCCTGCGGGTAGCCGGAGCCGTCTAGCCTCTCGTGGTGCTGGAGAACAGCTTCAGCGATCGGGTAGGGCAGGTCCGCCACCTTCAGTATGTCATAACCCGTCCGGGGATGCATCCGTATGAACTCCATTTCGACATCACTCAGACTCGTCGGCTTCGCCAGCATCTCCGCCGGGACCGAAATCTTGCCGATGTCGTGGATATTAGCCGCCATCCCGACGGCGTCGACCGCATCGCCGGGAAGCCCCATCCCCCGGGCAATGAAGCGGGCAAGCTTCGACACCCTTCGCTGGTGCCCCGCCGTGTAGGGGTCTCTCGTCTCCAGCATTATCGATATGACCTCGATGGTTGCAGCGAGGCTTCTCCGGAGTTTCTCCGTGGTTGCCTTCCGTTCCTCCTCCATGGCTTTGCGCGCACTGATGTCACGGACGATCAGACTTGCTTTCTGCTGGCCGTCGCTGTCTGTGAAGACGGTTGACGTCAGATCGACAGGGAATCTCTCGCCGCTGGCCCGGATCATGGTGAGTTCGGAACTCGCCCTGCCGGTCATGGCGCGGTCCTCCAGTCCGGCGTGAAGGCGCGGGGCGCTCGTATCCACGACCCCGTCGTGCCCGATGCTCCGCAGGTCGTCGACCGATCTGCCGAGCATCTCGCAGGCGGCCCGGTTGGCGTCAAGAATGGAGCCGTCGGGCATGGTCAGGAAAATGGCATCTCGGGAATGCTCGAAGAGGGACCGGTACCTCTCCTCGCTCTCGCGCAGGGCCGTTTCTGCCTTCTTGCGCTCCGTGATGTCCTCCACGATGCCCTCGTAACAGGCGACGGTCCCGTTCTCTCGACGGACAACCTGCACGTTCATGGAGATCCATACCCTGCTTCCGTTTTTGCGATACAACTGTGCCTCAAATCCCGTTATCCTGTCGGTTGTCTCAAGGAGCTTCTTGTAGCTCTCCCGGTCTTGCGGGTTGACGTAAAGCTGCTTGCCGATGCTGGTGACGGTGTTTATCATCTCCTCCGGAGAGTCGAAGCCGAGTATCCTTGCCAGTGCCGGGTTGACCCTGAGGTATCTTCCCTCCGGCAGGCTCTGGAAGATGCCGACCATCGCGTTGTCGTATATGCTGCGGTAGGCCTCTTCGCTCCTGCGAAGCTCTGCCTGCGCCTTTACGCGCTCGGTTATGTCCCGTGCAGCCGCAATGATGCATCCGCGGCCGTTCAGGACAGCGTAGGTGCTCCTGATCTCGGCAGCGAACATGGTTCCGTCTTGCTTCCTGTGATAGCGAAGGGGAACGGCGGGTTCCTTTAGCTCTATCGACCTAGCCGTTTCTTCCGGTTCGGCGGAGAGATCGACGATCCTTCTCTGCAGCAGCTCCTCCTTGGAGTATCCGTACAGGGACAGGGCGGAGCTGTTGGCATCGAGTATCCGGCCCGTCTCGTTGTCTGCAAGGTAGATCGCGTCGGATTCGAGTTCGAAGAGCTGGCGGTACTTTTCCTCACTTTCAGCCATGGCCAGCTCCGTCCTCTTGCGCTCGGAGATGTCGAGGCCGACACCGAGGAGATGAATCTTGTCGTCAAGAACAATCCTCTTGCCGGTGAAGACGTAGGGCACCGGGCTTCCATCCTTGAGGATCAACTCCGCCTCAACGGTGACTTCGTTTCCTTCGAAGCATTCCCGTATCCGCTCCTCCACGCGCTCGCGCCCCTCGCCCCTGAAGAAATCAAAGGGTTTCATCCGGGACAGCTCTTCTGAGGAATAGCCGGAAACTCCTTCAAGGTTCATGTTCCATCTTACATAGTTCAGTTCGGCGTCGAAGAGATAGAAGATCCCCGGGAGGCTCTCTATGATGGAGTCGGAGATCCTCTTCTCGAGGATGAGGTTCTTCTCCGCGAGTTTCCGTTTTGTTATGTCCTCCACCGTTCCCTCGTAGAAGACGGTGCGACCTCGGGTGTCCTTGACGGCACGGGCACTTAAGGAAACCCATATGTGGGTCTTGTCCTTCCGTGTCACCCTGACCTCGAAATTGTCGACCATTCCGTACTCTTCCACCAGTCTCTCGAACCGCTCGCGGTCTCCGGGCTCGGCGTAGAGCTGCGCGCCGATATCGGAAACCTCGGTCATGAACTCCTTCTCCGATGAGTACCCCAGCATCCGCAGGCACGCAGGGTTTGCCATGAGGGGTCTTCCATCCCCTGTCGTTTGAAAAACCCCCTCGACGGCATTCTCGAAGATCGAGCGGTACTTCAATTCGGCGCGAAGCAAGGCGGCTTTCATGTCTTTCAGTACGGTCGTGTCCTGCATGATTTCGGACATACCGACGATCTGCCTTTTTCTGTTGAGAATGGGAGAAAGGGAGACAATGGCCGGAAAAACAGTGCCGTTCTTTCGAAGGCGTACTGTGTGAAAGTTTGGAACGGGCTGCCCCGACAGGACTTTTTCGCGCAGACTTTGAGATTCTTGGCGACGATCAGGGGGAGCAAGCGTGGACACATGGCGCCCGAAGGCTTCGTCGGAAGAATATCCGAACATCCTTGCCGCCGCTTTGTTCCAGCTCACGATCAAACCGCTAACACTCACGCCCAGGATTGCGCTCTCGGATGATTCCACCATAGAAGCCAGGAGAGAATTTCTCTGATAAAGATTGTCTCTTTTCAAGGATGATTGTCGCAGGTTTGTGACTTCGTCACGCAAGCGCTCAATCTCATTGATCAGTTCGCTCTTTTTCATGTCCTTGAGATTAGTGTATTTTTCACGTTCCCCATCCGATCATGTGGTATCTCAATCTGCGCGCGGTCGGCACCCCCGAGAGCGCTACCGCGCTAAGGCTTCGTTTCCATTGTCTTCGATAAAGAACTGCGATGGATCTCCTTATGTGTTCACTAGGATGTATGCGGTCTCATGTTATGCACGGTTGAGCCAAACGGATTAGTCATTGCATATTAATTACAAATAATGATTACGGATGTCAAGAGCTAGTGAGCGAAAGAGCTATATGTAGTTACAAGACTGGTTGAAATGGACTGAAATAAATCTGAAATAGAATATCGCAGTTCGCTATTTCTCGTTCCTGAATGATACTCTACGGGCCGAAGTTAAATCCCTGCACATTCGGGTTGTGAAGGGCGATCTATCTACAAATGGCCAATATTGCAATGGTTATCTGCGGCCAGGTCTTGTTGAAAACTGCGAAAGAAAGCGGAAATAAGAGTGAAAGAAATGTGAGACAAATCTGAATTAGCACTCGGGTTTTGAGTCACCCCCTTTTTTTTGTTTTCTGTCACACTCCAGTGGGATTAGTCCAACTGGATAATTGGGGTATAGTGACCGCAAGTTCTCCAAATTGCGGGAGAAGCCATGCTCTTCCGGAGACCTTCGCGTGGTCGTCTAACTCTAGAGGTTCCCCTTCGGGACCCGAAACCTAAAGAGGACGGGGAGAACGAAACCCTGTAACGGTAAAAAAGGGACATTTTATTCCGGCAAAAAGGGGACAAAGAAGAACGGTGTTGTCACCTTTCTTTTTTTTACCATAGAGCATGATGCACCTCTCCTCGTTCCTGAAAAGGATGGGAAGGATCTCGCATCTGAACAGGCGTGCCCACTAGGACTCGAGATGTCTGCGCAGGGAGGGAGACGTCCGTGTCTCTATACTGAAGAGTCTCTGCCGAAGTATGTTTCTATACATATGCTACTATTGAAGTATCCATAAGGTAACGCAAAATAAGCCGTTGTTTGGGAGTTGCCTCTCAGGGACCAATTGCAAAATGCGGTGCATAAACGCTTTGCCGATGGCCATGGACATCCTAACGTCCTCCTAACGCTGAGTTTATTTGAAAGCCCATGCTTCTCCACAAGATTATTATGTGGTGATGAAGGAGAGAATGACTCTTTCTGAAAAGCCAATTGATTCTTCGAGCTTATCTTCGACATAGAAGCCAGCTTTGATGAATCGTGAGAATAGACCATTGCCACGAATTTGAACAACTGTGTAGGGGTAAAATCGATTTACGTAAATCAATTCTACATCTTGCAAGAGTTTTTTTAAAAGTATTACAATCGCTGACAGATTATTGATCGGTTCGTCTTAACGCAGTAGGGGGCTTGAAAAGACATGATTAAAAAAAACCAAAATAGTATGAAGAAGAAGGACCTGATACGAGAGGTCGATCAACTGCGCAATCGTGTTATCGAGCTAGAGGAATGGTGTATTGAAAGAGACAATCTAAATCAAAAGAACTCGCTCTTAGCGAGTATTGTCGAGTCATCAAACGACGCGATCATCGGTTTAACGGTAAGCGGCGTGGTTATGAGCTGGAACAAGGGTGCAGAGAAAATATACGGATATACTTCTATGGAAGCGTTCGGATGCAAAGCGTCCGTGTTTGCCCCTCCTGAGGGGCATCACGAGATTCTGGATATACAAGAAAAAACCATGTCAGGTCTGCGCATCAGTTATTTCGAGACGGTTCACCTTAAGAAAGACGGGACTACATTCCCCGTCGTTCTCTCTGTTTCTCCCATCCTCAACAGTAAAGGGGAGGTCGTCGGTATGTCTTTGATATCAAGGGACATTACCAGACAAAAACAGATGGAAACCAATTTGCGTCAGAGCGAAGAGAAATACCGCTCTATTTTCGAAAACATTGTTGTGGGCATTTTCCAGACCACACCCGAAGGGCGGCACCTGAGCGTAAATCCTGCTTATCTAAGAATGTTCGGGTATTCATCGGGTGAAGAACTGAGGACGGAGGCTAGTAGTATTGAAAAACTTTACTCTAACAAGGATGATATTAAAAGCCTCAAGACATTACTGGATAGTCAGGGCGTGGTCGAAGGATTTGAGCTAGAGGGAGTCAAAAAGGACAAGACCCGCATATGGGTTTCCTTAAGTGTCCGTGCCTCAAAAGATGCATACGGTGCCGCACTCTTATTTGATGGAATTGTAGAGGATATCACTAGGCGCAAACAGGCAGAGAAAAGTTTTGTCCTGGAGAAGAAAATCTCCGATTTGATAATAGACAGCCTGCCGGGTGTTTTTTATCTTTTCGACGATGAGCAAAACTACATAAGATGGAATAAGGACTTTGAAAGGGTTTCGGGTTATTCCGGGCGAGAGGTGCACCGTATGGATCCGCTTGACTTTATCAAAAGTGAAGATAAAGAAGCTGTCAGGGAGGCTATCCGGGAGTGTTTGGAAAAGGGCGATGCGACTCTTGAGGCACAGTTGCTGACAAAGGACGGACGGACAATACCACACGTGTTTACGGGCAGAAGGATTATTATCAATAATAGACCGTACCTCGTGGGAATGGGTATAGATATCACCGAGCGCAAAAATGCGGAAGAGAGACTGCAGATGGTTCAATCACAGCAAAAAGCGCTTCTTGACAACAACCCTGATATTGCATGGTTGAAAGATAAAGAAGGTAGATTTATTGCTGTCAACGAACCTTTCTCAAAGGCTTGCGGGGTTAAGCGCGGAGATCTGGTCGGCAAAACAGACCTTGACATCTGGCCCGCAGTACTCGCCGAAAGCTACAGGATAGACGATCAAAAGGTTATTGAAACAGGGGAGCAAAAACGCGTAGAAGAACCTTTAGCAGACAGTAACGGAATAATAAAGTGGATAGAGACCATAAAGACACCCGTTTGGGATGGACAGGGAAACATTGCGGGAACAACAGGCATTGCCCGGGATATTACGGACCGCAAGAAGGCCGAGGATGAACTGAGAGCCTCATCGGAGAGGCTCAGAAAGAGCTTTAGCGGCACCATCAAGGTTATATCGAAAATGCTGGAGACTAGGGATCCATACACCGCTGGTCACCAGAGGCGGGTATCGCGACTGGCACGCTCAATAGCCCAGAAGATGGAGCTTCCCGGAGATGTGATCGACGCTATCAGGATGGCAGGCAGCATCCATGACATTGGAAAGATATCCATTCCTGCCGGGATACTTAGCAGACCAAGCGGGTTAAGCGATACAGAGATGAAACTCTTGAAGACCCACCCTCAGACGGGATATGAAATCTTGAGAGTGGTCGAACTGCCTCCCCCGATCGCCGAGATCGTCTTTCAGCACCACGAACGGCTCGACGGCTCCGGCTACCCCCGCGGACTGAGTGGTAGCGAGATTCTCCTTGAGGCGCAGATCTTGGCGGTCGCCGATGTCGTTGAGGCAATGTCATCCCATCGTCCGTACCGACCGGCGCTAGGTCTGGATGTCGCACTGGAGGAGATCGAGAAAGGGAAAAGCATCCTCTATAACGCAAAGGTTGTCGAGATATGCCTAAAACTATTCAGGGAGGGAGGCTTCAGCTTTGAACTTGACTGCCCCCTTAATGAGGAAACTATCCCTACATGAATCGCAAGAATAGATCTCACTATTCGTTGATCCTGGTGACGATCGTTATCGGGATTCTTCTGTCAATCCATACATTTCTTGTATCGAGAAACCGGGATCACGACAGAATAGGGGAATATTTTAAGGATAGGGCACAGCATCATTATGATTCACTAAGAATGGAGATTGAACTCAATCTCCATTCCATTGAATCATTGGGTGCGTTGTATGCCAGCAATCGAGTTGTCACCCGGGACATATTTAGAGTTTTTGCCGGGGAGCTTCTGGCCCGCTACCCAAGCATCCAGGGGCTCGAATGGATACCAAGAATTCTAGATGCACAAAGACCTTTCTATGAACAACTGGCTAAAAGGGAAGGCTTCCCTCTTTTTCGCATCACTGAGCGTGATACTCACAAGAATTTAGTAACAGCTGCCAGGCGCGATGAATACTTCCCTGTGTATTTTGTGGAACCGTTTGATGGTAACGAAGTTGCTTTAGGTTTTGACCTTGCATCCAACCCCAAGCGAAGAACGGCGCTCGAAGCCGCGCGTGACACAGGCAATATGGTTGCTTCCCAAAGGCTGTCACTTGTTCAGGAGACAGCCGGCGAATACGGTTTCGTTGTGTTTTTGCCTGTGTATAAAAAGGGTTTGCGCTCAGACACTTCGGAATCGTATCGTAAGTATCTGCGAGGATTTATCCTCGGTGTCTTTCGTATCGGCGACATAGTGAAAAACGCGTTGGACGATAAAGTGTGTGCCGGTATCGACTTTAGTATTTACGACATGTCCGCCCCGAAGGAGAATCGGCATCTTTACCTGCATCGGTCACAGCTTTCCCCAAAGAACACTGCTCAGGAGATTGCAGAAGGTCCATTCTCCAGAGAGTTATTTCGGCAAGATAAAACACTAAATGTTGCAGGACGCGAATGGAAGATCGTGTACACGGCGACCCCGGGTTATGCTGCTTTCCGGGGGAGTTGGAGACCTTGGGGGGTTTTTTTTGTCGGACTCGCCTTCACGGGCCTTGGGGCAGGCTTTTTGTGGAGCAATCTGCGAAGGATGCAATCATTTGCAGACATGAACACGCTGTTGCTCGCAGAGGTAAAGGAGCGCGAGAGAGCACAAGAGGGATTACATGCAAGCGAGAGGTTATACCGGACTTTTATAAATGCTACAAATGACCTGGTTTTTCTCAAAGATGAGAAGCTGAGATATGTAATGGTAAACGATGCTTCATTGAAATTCTACAAAAAAACATTGGATGATGTTCTCGGAAGAACTGTGTTTGAATTCGCGCCTGAAAATGTTGCTGAATCGTGTGGACAGAGCGATATGGCGGCCCTAGAGTCGGGAACTTTTATTATAACAGAGGAGATTATAGGTGATAGGGTGTACGAAGCGATAAAGTTTCCTGTCCGACTTTCCGGAGATAAAGTAGGTGTTGGTGGATATATCCGGGATATTACCGAACGTAAACAAGCCCAAGAAAACATCAAGCAAGCTATGGAAAAGCTCAGGAAAACACTCACCGGCACGATCCAAGCAGTCTCGCTGATCGTTGAGATGAAGGACCCCTACACTGCGGGGCATCAGAGGAGAGTATCGCGTTTGGCGAGTGCGATTGCTCAGGAGATGGGCCTACCCGCAGATGTCATTGATAGTGTCCGTACGGCAGGCGTGTTACATGACATCGGTAAGATATCGGTCCCATCAGAGATCTTGAGCAAGCCAACGCATCTTACCGATATTGAATTCGAGCTCATTAAGGTTCACGCACGGTCCGGATATAGCATACTCAAAGATGCCGAATTGCCCCACTCTATAGCGAAAATTGTTCTTCAGCACCATGAAAGACTGGAGGGTTCCGGTTATCCGGATGGCTTGAAAGGGGACGAGATCCTGCTTGAGGCGCGTATCCTGGGCATTGCTGACACAGTAGAAGCCATCGCCTCCCACCGTCCTTACCGTCCTGGTCATGGAATCAATATAGCCCTTGAAGAGATAGAGAAGAATAAGGGTATACTGTACGACGCCGATGCAGTCGACGCTTGCTGTAAACTGTTCAGGGAAAAAAGGTTTAGCTTTGAAACAACAGAATCGTAAGGTCCTTTGTTCCTAAGTGTTACGCACCGTTTTTCAGGATACGGACAACATGTGACTTGTTTTAGAAGAAAAGCGCGAGCATAGCTTAAGCTAAGGTAATTCCGTAATTCCTCACAATGGGGGACTGATAGTTCGTGAAAAGCATTCGAGCAAAGATAGTGGGACTTGTTGTGGCCTCATTGACATTTGCCTTTAGCATTTATTCAGTCCTTCTCTACATTAACCTAAAAAAAATCATTGTTAACAATCAGGAAAGACATCTATCGAGCCTTGCCGCAGCGGCATCCCAAGATATAGCGCTGTGGCTTGACGGAAGAAAGAGAGAAATGTCGGCACTTTCGAATTCCATCTCATTATCAGACAATAAACAATCATCCATAAAGGCTTATTTGAGGATTCATGCCAGAACAAATCCTGAATACGAAATGGTTTTCTATTCGAATGTTAGGGGCGAAGCCTTTACTTCGTCTGACGTTGCGGCCAATATCATAGACCGTGCCTATTTTCAGAAAGTCCTCGCGACCGGCAGAGCGGTCGTCTCCAATCCTGTCGTATCACATCAATCGAAATTGCCTATCGTGGTAATTGCCTCCCCTGTGAAAAAAGGGGATTTCATTGTAGGGGTCGTCGGTTGTGCGATCCCCATTGACTACCTTTCTCAACAAATAAGCAATGTCGTGCCCCTTTACACCAAGTCTGTTTTTATCGTCCAGGGCGATGGAACGACGATAATCCATGCTGACAGAAAACTCGTACTAAAACACAATGCCTTCA
Source organism: Syntrophorhabdaceae bacterium PtaU1.Bin034 (assembly GCA_002067405.1). The sequence continues at coordinate 16,829 of MVRP01000031.1, forward strand.
AAGATCCACAAGTTGACCCTTCCCTGAAAGATGTTGTCGGTAGAATGATAAGCCACAAAAAGGGGGTAGCAAAATACGTTTATGACAATATCCCCAAATATCTTGCGTTCACACCCGTTCCCGGAAGTGATTGGTCCCTCGCTATTAACGTACCCGTTCGCGATGTACTGGGACAATTGTCTCCAGTGAACAGATTGATTGTTGGAACTCCTATATTTGTTGTAATTTTAACTAGTATCTTGATCGGTTTCTTATTGATTGTTTTTATAGTGAGGCCAATAACTAACCTTAGAGATAAGATATCGATGGTGGAATGTGGAGACCTTGACACGCAGGTTGAGCATGTATCGCGTGACGAGATCGGGCAATTAGCAGATTCGTTTAATCGGATGGTAAAAACCATCAAATATGAACGAAAAAAGATAGAGCAAAGCGAAGAAAAATACCGCAACCTTTTCGAGAACTCCATGGTAGGTATCTTCCAGACCACCCCCAATGGACAGTTCCTCTCCGCCAATCCTTTCCTTGCAAGGCTTTTCGGATATGACTCCCCGCAAGAAATGATGATGCAGCTTAGCGATGTCGGTCAACAGCACTACGCGGATCCGAAGGACAGGGATTTCTTCAGAAGAACCCTTGAGAAGGAAGAAGTCATCAGGGGTTTTGAGACAAGACTTCTCAAAAAGGATGGCACCGTCAGATGGGCATCCCTGACGGCCCGTGCAGTAAGGGATTACGCGGGTGAGTTAATTTATTATGAAGGCACATTGGAAGACATCACCGAGCGCAAGCGCCTGGAACAACAACTCCACAAGATGTCCCTTACGGATGAACTTACCGGCCTGTATAACAGGCGAGGATTTATCTCTCTCTCCGAGCAGCAGCTGAAGATAGCGGTTAGGACAAAAAAAGATATGCACCTCTTCTTCATTGATCTGGACAAGATGAAGCGGATCAATGACAGATTGGGTCATAAGGAGGGAGATAAAGCACTTATTGAAGTTGCAGCCATTCTCAAAGAGGTATTCAGGGGGTCGGATATTATAGGTCGCATGGGTGGAGATGAATTTGCCGTCCTTGTAATAGACACTACCTATAAAACAGAGAAAGTTCTCAAAGACCGTCTTCAGAGGGCTCTCTACGATCACAACAGGCTTGGAGGAAGGAATTATCAACTCGACCTGAGCATGGGTATCGAACGCTATGATCCGGCAAACCCCTGTTCACTTGATGAACTCATAGCTCGGGCAGATGCGTCAATGTATAAGGAGAAAAGAGAAAAATCGTAATCGGTATCCCCCCGTTTTTCATAATCCATGGATAAAGGCAAGAGACTGAATAGTCATAAATAGATAATGTCAAGAATCTTTCGCTCTTTGCATGGCAACCTCATCGGATTCTAAGAAAATGAATGCGGAATTCCGTTTGTTTCTTCCTGTAACAAAGGATTTTGGAATCTATATAGTTTATCTTCGGTTTCAGGCGGTAATCAACGCTTCCCATAGATCAATCGTGTCGTAAAAATCCCTTAGTAAAGGGGCTCTTGGGATTTAAGTAACCCTAAAGATACGTCTTTTTATTGGCGTACACAAGAATTGGTTATAACTCATTTGCCTTGTAAAATACGCTGAATGGGAGGATAATGAAAGACAAGGTGGCGTCTGAGGAATACAACCAATAACTACCTCTTGGCTGCATTTTTTGTAGCAATATCTACGCTTCTAGGCTTAATACTGCGCAATGCTTTCGGAATGGACGCGCCCTTCGTTACCTTCTACCCCGCAGTAATACTAGCCTCCCTGCTGTGTGGAGTCGGGCCTGCGCTGGTTGCGACGGTACTCTGCGGTTTAATTGTGGTTTTTTGGTTCCTCGAACCCGTAAACTCATTCACAGTAGAAACTGTCGGCGACATTGTCGCTCTGGCGGTATTTGTTGCTAGCGGAATCATCCTCGCAATCATTTCTCATCGGTTGAGCGTAATAAGCGCTGAGCGGACACAACGGGATGTGCTCCAAAAGGCTCACGACGAACTTGAAAAACGGATCCGCGAAAGGACCACCGAACTGCAGCAGGCTTACGACCAACTGAGAAAAGAAAGCCGGGACCGCGAACAGGCCGAACAGCAGCTTCTCCGGAGGCAGAAGCTGGAGGCCTTGGGCACCCTGGCGAGCGGGATAGCCCACGACTTCAAGAACATCCTTGCTGGCGTTATCGGTTTTTGCGAGATGGTGCTGGAAACCCTGACCCCTGACAGCCGTGAGCACAAAAGACTGCAACTGGCGCTGAAAGGAGCCTACCGGGGACACGATCTGGTGAAACAGATCCTTGCTTTCGGCCGCAAGAGTGAACAGGACAAGAAACCGCTTGCATTGAAGGAGATTGTTGAAGAAATACTCAAGCTGCTGAAACCAACGTTCCCATCCACGGTCGAGATCGTATCGAGGAGTTATACCGATGATGACCAGATTTTTGCCGACTCCGGCCAGATGCACCAGGTCATGATGAATCTTTGTACGAACGCGGTTCATGCCATGCGGGACACGGGAGGGGTACTAGAGATAGGCATCTCAGGGATTGTTATTGCGGAGGGGGCTCGCGCGCCTTTCCCCGGAATGAAGCCGGGGGAGTATGTTGTGCTGGAAGTGAGTGACACGGGCAGCGGAATGGAGCCCGAGACCCTGGAGCGAATATTCGATCCCTTTTTTACCACGAAGAGAGAGGGGGAAGGAACAGGTTTGGGGCTTTCTGTTTCCCATGGTATTGTAAGGAGTCATGACGGATACATCGTCGTTGAAAGCGAACCGGGAAAAGGATCGATATTTCGTGTCTATCTGCCCGGGTTCAAAGAAACCACAAGCACCGGGGTCAAGGAGGCACCTTCCCTGGCAGGAGGGAGGGAACGCATACTCATTGTAGACGATGAGGACATCCTCGTTGAGCTCCAACGGCAGCGATTGAGCGATCTTGGTTACGACGTCGTTGCAATTACGAGCAGCTTGGAGGCGCTCAACATTTTCCGAGAGGGGCCCGATGCATTCGATCTTGTCATTACGGACCAGGCAATGCCGAATCTGACAGGAATGGACCTTGCGGCGGAACTACTGAAAGTGAGACCCGATATTCCGATCGTTCTCTGCACGGGCCACAGCGATAAAGTTTCTTCCGAACGCGCGCGAGAAGGAGGGATTCAGGGTTTCCTCATGAAACCTGTCGATAAGCATGAGATGGCGGTGGCAGTCCGCCGGGTACTGGACACAAAAAAGAAAGAGTAACGGGTGTGCGGGGAGGGCTGCATCGGTTTCATTATCGCATAGAACATAGAACCTTTGGCGCAGGCGGTATGATATAGCTGGGTCCGTAATGCTTGTTTGTTTGAACTTATCCTTAGCCATTTCGTTGCAGGTGTACTTGCAATTCTCGGCCCGTTTTTTCACGCCGCCACCTTAGGATGACTTGATCAGGGCAGAATCCCCTCGAGGTGGTAAGTATGTCCATGCCTATCTACTTAATGTACTGGCGCCGCCCTTGGCAAAGCATGGGTCCTGTTAGACTTGTTAAGAGCTGTTCCGACCCGAGTTTTTGCTGCCATGGGCCCGGTCTCATTGCCGGTGGTGGGAAACGGGGTCGATTGACCGGAATCGGAGCATGCGCAACGTGCAGGAGTGGCCCTCCAAGGCCTTGAATGGTCGCTCCAGGTGAAAACACCTACCCGTCTGACTACGACCTGTTCGAGGCTTCTTTTTGCCCAGAACGTTTTCCTCTTGAAAACTCCCCCGGTTTACGGCCAGTATAATCATACAGGGGCGAGTGAACTCATAATAAAATAAGCGCATCAGGGCCCCTGAGTTTTCGGAGGCTCGCATGCGACTCGCGCCACGGCAGCTTTTCTTTGCCCTTTCCATTTTCTTTCTCTTCACCTCCCTTACCGTCGCCGGTTACCTCGAGGACTGTGCAGAGTACGCTCGGCTCGGTGTTCCCGGCCAGGACGGAGACCTCCTCTGCCGCAGGGGTCACCTCCTTGCCCATGACCCCGTCCGTAAGACACCCATCTGGGTCGCGGAGCGCGTCACCGCGGAAAAGGCCACCAGCACGGTACTGCCACGGGAAGCGGGGTCGTTCCGCCTGGATCGGGGCTTGAAGAAGGGAATGCGGGCAGGACTCTCCGACTACCGGAAAAGCGGTTACGACCGCGGACACATGGCACCGGCCGCCGATATGCGCTGGGAGAAGCAGGCCATGATCGAGTGTTTCTACCTCTCCAACATGGTCCCCCAGGTGGGCAAAAAGATGAATCAGAAGATCTGGAAGGACCTGGAGGAGCGGGTCCGCACCTGGGCGATAAACAGGGGAGAGTTCTTCATCTACACGGGTCCCATATGTGACGGCAAAACAGGGAAGACCATCGGGAAGAACAAGGTCGCGGTCCCCTCCCGCCTCTACAAGATCGTCTATGACCCGGGCAGGCAGGAAGCCATCGCTTTCATCATGCCAAATGAGGCTCTTGAGACAAAGGATCTGCCCCTGTATATCTTCACCGTAAGGGACGTTGAGGAGAGCGCCGGACTCGACTTTCTTTCGAGCCTGGAAAGGGAGCTGCAGGATAGCATAGAGACCACCAGGGCCGCTGGTCTCTGGCAATAGGGAAGGGATTACGGTATATTTGCAGGAACAAGGACAAGGAGGCCACCATGGACATAGAGTTCCATTACTACATGACCTACATCATCGCGAGGAGGGCCGGGTTCGGTCCTGACGACTGCTCCATCATTGCTTACTCCTCGCAGTACACCGACGACAACACCACTGTCTATACTATCAGCGAAGATTCTCCCGACGTATATTCGAACTACATCAGTCAGACCGTGAACGTCTTCAAACCTCAGAAAGAACTCATGCGCATATACCCGATATTCCATTTCCTGCCTGGATCGTTGGGTGAGATTGCTGGCGATTCCACCCGACGCGCTGACGGGAAACTACACCTGATGAACACGATTCCGAACAGTCTTAGCGGGGCAATGTTGCTCTCGGAGGCCCTCCAGTCAGGCGATCCCTATTGGATTGGCATCGCGACCCATACATACGCCGACACCTTTTCTCACCAGAATTTCGCCGGCGTGAATGATGGCTTCAACGACGTGGCGGGGCTGTTCGAGAGACTCACCCCCAGTATCGGGCATGCCGATGCCAAGCATCGGCCGGACATACCTAATCTGATATGGCAGGACAAGAGGCTGGTGCCAAGCCACGCCTCAGTTAACAACCGGGAACGCTTCCTCTATGCAACGGGACGCCTCTTTGACCTCTACCGGGGTCACTCGGACAACAAGGATGATAAGGAGATACTGCTCAAGGATATCGGTGATGCCATCGGTGATGCCATCGGTGATGCCGCGAAAAGCAGGAGCCGACGCATGAAGAGCTACAGAGACCTCATCGGTGATGAGTTCATCGAGTATGACAATAGTGCTTGGTTTAAGGACGCAGTTGATTTTGCGACTGTAAACGTAACTTATTCGGGCAGTGTCGATACCGCACCAGTAAGTGAAGCACGATGGGTGTGGAAAGATGGCTACCGCGATAGCCACTGGTTCAAGTTCCAGGAAGCCATCAAGGCTCACCAAAATTATGTCCTGGCAAAGATTGTGCGCCCCATCTATGAAATGATGGAGCAGACAACGTGGTGACGCGTGATTTCGTCCATTCCAGATCAAGCCGGTCTGCTACCGGCAGTCATCGCGCTAAGACGCATTTGAAGCCCCCGCCAACGTATGTCTGGGCTCAATGCCGCACCGCCGACCGAGCTTGACAAAGCGGGAAGAATGATGCCGGGGCCGAATCGTCATCTCTTCCCTTCAGGCATCTCAAGGTTAACTAATCTATTCTGTACCGTCTCTCTGAGAAGAATATCCCTGTGGACATCACTACATTGGTAAGGACAATAATCGCGAAGGTGTAGCTAATGAACTTCGCGCTGTCCTTCATGTTTATCGTCATGGGAAGCATTGCCAGAATGGCGGAAGCCAACCCCCGGGGCATCATCGAAAAGATAATGAACTTGATCTCTTTCTTGTCCCGGAAGAACAGGCACAATATTTCAGTACTGATATAGCGTACGGCGAGGACGATGAAGAGCAGCAAAAGACTAATCAGCAGGAACCTGCCGTCAATGACGCTGAAATCCATCATCGTTCCAATGTAGACGAAGAAGAAGGTTCTTATGAAAAAGGTTATTTCGCCATGGAAGAACTTTACGGTGTCGTCCACGAGGGACGCCTTTTTCACTTTCAGATATCGGGAAAAATGTTTTTCGTTGCCGAGGACGATGCCGGTGAGGAGTACGGCAATGGGACCGCTTCCGCCAAGGATGTCCACGACTGCAAAAACAATGAGTATATAGGCTAGGGTAAGCATATAAAAGTATTTCCTCCCCTGCAGCAATTGGGCAATCTTGAGCCATAGAAAACCGCAGGCGGCGCCGGCGACTACGGCGATTGAGAACGCGCTCGCAATGGCTTTGAAAGGGGTTTCTATGCCGACCTTCTCGAACTTCACGAACTCGATGAGCGAGATGGTGCACACAACGGACAGGACGTCGCTTAGGGCGGATTCGACGGAAAGTATGACCCTTGCGTCATCCTTCAGGGACATTCTTGAGATGATGGGCATGATGATAGCGGAACTGGTGCAGCCGAGGATGGTTCCGAATAGCAGGCTTCTGACCCCATCCCAGTGCTGGAAGAAGAAAAAGAAACCGGCAATGGCGGCGACGGAAAGAACGAAAGAGATCGTCACCAGGGCGGAAGCCGTGCCGAATTCCTTGACTAGCATTTCAAGGTCCATGTCCATGCCGCCCTCAAAAAGGATCACCATCAGCGCGAAGGCGCCGAAATACTCGGCAAAATGTGACATGGCGTTCATAGTGAAGAGTCCGGACACAGGGCCGAGGACTACTCCAACAGCCATGAGAATAAGCACATCGGGGATTCTGGTCCTTTCGAACAGGAAGGAGCCGAAGAAACCGAGCACAATGATCGCCCCGGCGATGAGGAAAATGAGAGAGACCGAGATGCCCACGCCGGTCAAGGTTTAACCTTCTTGCCGCTGAATGACGTTCGCAGGTCCTTCAATTCTTTCCCGAAGAGTCCGCGGCTTGTTTCCACAGTCCTGTACAGCTCGTATGGTTCCAACGTTTCGCGTTTTGCCCGCAATGATTCCAGCTCGGAGGTCCATTTTTCGATGAAGGGTCCACAGAACTCTTCCCTCTTCTTCTTCGCGCGCTTGTTTCTCGTGTTCCCAATCATATATTTCAGTTCGACAAGCTTCCCTTCCATTTCGGAAACGGCCGCATCTGCCAGTTCTCTATATCTTTCCCTCTCCATGGGCGCAAGATCCATTGACTGGCGGGCGTACCGTACGGAAAGCTCCGCTGATCGAGCAGCATCTTGGTATTTCTTCATTCTCACAAGGTTCTTGGCTCTTGCCAGTTCATCATTCGCTTTCTCATAGAGAACAGGGGCGTAGAGATGCGCTTTGTTATCGTTGGCTTCTCGGACGGCTTTTTCAGCACCTATGATCTGATCCACCGGGGGTTTCTCGCATGAGACAAAAAGTCCGAAAACCAGCGCGCACGCCAGAATGGCGAGCGTCATTGAAGAACGGATACCATTTTTGCCTTGTGAGATCATGTGTTACCTGAACTCGAACTTCTGAATATCTATTCTCTTTGAAACCACGTCGTATTGCAAGACAAAAATCCTATACCGGCAAGGGAAAAGTCACGAACGGTAGGCCTACTCCCGCGGAGACAGCCCTGCACGTTCGAGACGGTCTTCCAGCTCGTCAATGTATGCGGAGAGCGTGTTTCCCGTTTGTTCAATCGTAGAACGCAGGTCACCAGCTAGCTGATCAAGCCGTGCCAGCACAGCGGATCTCGACTCCGCATCCAGTTCGACCTGCCTTCCCAGTTCTGTCTCTAGGAATTCCCTCAGTTCGATGAACCGCGAGGTCTCGGCCTGCTGCGCCAGTTCTCGGCTTGCCTGAAGTTCCTTCGCATTGCGGCGGGCTTCAAGGAGAAACGACGTCTGCAGGTAAATCACAAACACAAGGAATAACGCTGCGAGAAAGGCCAACAGTCCAAGCATGACCAACCCGAGTGGGGCCTGAACGTTGGCAAACCCCACGGAAAGACTTGTCTGCACTATGAAAACACTCCAGTTGAGCGCAACAAAAGCGGCAATTGCGACCAGCGCTATCAACATAAACAGGGTACGGACTTTCATGATAAGCAACCTCCTTTGTCAGTTTCGAACCCAGCGATAAAGTTTGTCAGCAGGGGTTCATGAACGGCTGCCAGAGCGCCTTGTCGTCGACTTGTAGAGAAAGGGGCGCTGTTAAGTAGACGTATAAGCCTCCATACTAAGATGTTTCCCGGTGCATCACATGCTTGCTAGATTCTCCTTTAATGTCGAATTCTTTGCAAGGCAATTCTGTCCATTACGGCATGAAAGCTTCAATGATCTGGAGATTGTGAATTGTGCCAACTTCGGGAAGAAGTTGAAAGGTTAGTAGATCCTCTCTGGCAGGTCAAACGACAGGTCCTAGAAGTAGAAACGCCAAACTCTCTACTCTCCGCCCGGTAGGGTACGGATCACCGGCACAGGCCATATGATGGATGCCTTCACTTCGTAATTCTTGTTCCCACAGTCTACCAAAGATATAGAGTTGTAGGTGAACCTCATGGGCGTTCCTCTTTCCTGAAAGCAAATTTCGCTTTACACCTTCGATATGCAATATTTCTATCAGTAACAAGTATATAGTTGAGACATTTTCCTTTTATTCATCGAGACAATAGTGCAATAATGTGATCAGTGTCAAAGGCAGTTATGTCCAACAAAAAGACTCCCCTCCTCGTCGAAAATGAAGCCCTCGTCGCCATGGCGCAGAAGAAGGTCTTTGAGAAATACGAGCACGAAGTTATCGCTGCCCTCTCGGGAAAGGGGGCAATAGAGAAAGCCCGCACCACCCCCAAAATCGGCTTCATCCTCATGGACGTTAATTTCGGAAAAAACAAAATGGACGGAATCGAGGCCACGGAGGCTATCTTAAAGGAGAGGGGCATCCCGGGCTCTTCCTCTTCAGTCATACCCAAACGGAAATCATATAGAGAACAGAGAAGGTAAACTCCTGAGGGTATTAGGCAACAAGCTATTTTGGGTTTGCGGGTCAGTTTGATAGATGGACGTGGTTTCATAATGTCCTGTGCGAGACTGAATATATGTATCTGAATTTTATCTACATCATCAGTGGGCTGGTTCTCCTGGCCATCGGGGCTGAGAGTCTCGTTCGGGGTGCCACGGGCCTGGCATTACGCCTCGGCGTTACGGCCCTAGCGATTGGCCTAACGATCGTAGCATTCGGTACAAGTAGTCCGGAGCTGGCTGTTGGCATCGGAGCGGCACGTGCAGGTAACGGCGGACTGGCGCTCGGCAACGTCGTTGGCTCCAATATCAGCAATATTGCGCTGGTGCTGGGATTTGCGGCACTCGTCAAACCCATGAGCGTCCGCTCTGAGCTGACACGTCGGGAAGTCCCGCTGATGATCTCGGCAAACCTGCTGCTATTGATCATGTTATCGGACGGAAGACTGAGTCGTCTGGAGGGAATCGTTCTGATTGTTGGTGCCTTCGCCTATACGGTTTTTTCTTACTCGGCAACAAAGCGTGGTGAGAATTCTGTAATCGCGGCGAAGTTCAATGAGGCTCTCACGGGCTCCAAGCACTCTCTGTGGTGGGATGCAGTCCTGCTTGCGGCAGGCCTCACGGCGTTGCTTATTGGCGCAAGTCTACTCCTTAAGGGGGCCAGGTTTGTTGCGGCAGGGTTCGGAGTAAGCCAAGTAGTCATTGGCCTCACAATCGTCGCGATAGGTACCAGTTTGCCCGAGCTTGCCACCTCAACTACTTCTGCGCTCCGGGGCAAGCCTGGCATAGCGTTCGGTAATGTTATTGGCTCCAACGTTCTCAATATCACCGCAGTACTCGGTGCGGTGGCTCTAATCCAGCCTTTTGCGGTCGTGGGGCTTAGGCCCCTCGACTTGGTCGTCATGGTCGCTAGTGCCGTGTTCTTGCTGCCGCTCATGTGGCGCGGTTCTGTCCTGAACCGCTGGGAAGCAGCTATCTTGCTCGTGGGCTACGCTACGTACTTGTACTCGCTTGCGCCATGATCCAACACGTCTGACCACGGTTTCAAGCAGATTCGATTCTGTTAACGCCAAAGCCGCAAACGTGTGGCTACATTTCTTTCCACAATCCGTGGTTCTTCCAAACAAGCCCCATGCTCGGCATGCAGGTGAAGCTCGTGGGTTCTCTTCCTTCCTGCACCGATGGCAGGCACCACGGTGAATTTCATAGCAACCTTCAAGCGGCAACGAATGATCAACACCAGATCATTCTCCTGAACCCCACAAGGATATTAAGGGACAATGTCAATCGGCGATAATATGTGGTAGCATACTTGGAAAGAGGACTGCATCCGCGACCAGCATAAATCAGCAGAAGGATTCTGAAACAAACCGCCTTCACGTTACGCCCATCGCTGCCACAACGATTGGGACCATTTTTGTCAGCCCCTATTGTCTTTTATCCGGATCTTACATTCCGAGTACCTCATTCACAGCGAGTGGGAAGCACCCGAGATGGCTCAACTGGGCTTCGCCAAGGCTCTGGTCAACCACGAAATCCCTAATATCCACGATGAGGGCGTGATGGCTCACCTGATCAAGGGGCCTTACATCATGTTCTTCCAGCCCATGATGGAGGAACCCGGCTGGAGGAAATACCTTTAGCGGCAACGACGGAAGGCACACCCTTGGAGAACGGCGTGACCCAGGGGGACATCCTTTTGGCACCCGAAATCGATGGCAGAAAAGGGACTTCGCAATTGAAGTCCCTCAGAGACACTCTGCCGCCATCAGCGCAAATAATCGCCATGGAAGATTTCAAGCGGAAATAAGACTTTCCTTCGGAAGGATACCGCGTTTTCTGACTTCATCCTTGATCCGCTCGGTTATGTCGCTGGCTATAAGACGTTCAAAACGAACGTCCACGACATAGACCTTCACCTTGAAAGCGGTCAGGAAACCGTAATCAAAACGGTCCTCCACCAGCACGACCACGGGGTTCTTCCGATAAACATAGGGAGAGCACAACGCCGCCTCAAGCATCAGTTCTTTTGCCTCGGGCACATTCACATTCGCGGGCAGGAAAAACTCCACCACCACCTGTTCGACGAGCGCTCCGGAATTTGAGTTGATTACCGCCTTATTCAGAAGAATTCCGTTTGGAAAGGTGATGATGCTGTCGTCAAAGGTGTGGATTTTGCTTGCGCGCAATCCGATGTGGACCACCTCTCCATAATGCTCGTCGATCTTGATCATGTCCCCAACGAGATAGGGTCTGTCAAACATGATCATCACGCCGGCGAGGACGTTCTTTACCAGCTCCTGCGCGCCGATTCCCAGCGCAACGCCCGCGGTGGCCGAGAGGGCCACAAGAGTGTTCAGCCTGGGATTGATAACAACGGAAATGATGAATCCAATAACCCCGAGCCAGACGGCAAGTCTCAAAAGAGGGAAGATGCTGGATATCTGGACGCGCCGGCGGGGGAATTTGTCGGCAAGGAGCCGAAACAACCGTTGAATCCCGGCGAGTGCGAGCCAGGTTGCCGCCATGACGATTATCGTCTCGGAAATGACCTGAAGATTAATGAGTTCCTTTAGTGATCTTACCAGGTTCTCTTTCATGTCGGCATCCTCCCGGACTGTTTTCAGTAAAGCAGATTGAGCTGCTCCAGTGCCGACGTGACACTGTGGTGAATGAAGGGCAACAAGTCGTATGTCTTCTCGTTGCTGTTATTCCGATCGACGATCAGTTCTATAAGTTTCAACTGCTCGAGATATTCGAGGGTCATTTTGCTTCGGGCTTCGGTTACCCGGAAGATCTCCAGGTGCTCCCCGACCGAGAGAACTCCATGTCCGGCCAGTTCCGCAAGGGTCATCAGGTGCAAACGATCCATATCTTTTAAGAACGCTATGTCCAGACGATTGGGGGGAGAAAGGAAAAGCGACTTCGTGTTTCTTTCATATCGGCTGCAAAGGAGCAGAAAATAAAGAGCGGAAGAAAAGTTGCTTCCGCTGTTGGCGAGGATCCCACGGTAGAAAGCACGCTCCTTTTCTTCCTGCCCCTCCGCCAATTGCCTTCCTCTTTCCGATTCATCAGGAGAACAGAAAGTCGTTTGCAGGCCGCAATTCTCCAGCCGAAGCTTCAGCGCGTCTCGCAGGACATCCTCGGGCAGCAGGTCGATGGGGAGTACGTGGGAAAAATAACGCGAAGCACCAATATGGCGCTCCATGTTGTTCCAGGGCAAGCGGCGGCAGGCAAGAAGCCAGAAATGCCGCCGACGGGTTCGAAGTATTACATACAGGAATGTCTCGGCTGCCTTCCGGGCGCCGATAACCCGAAGGAGAATGTTGTGCGCCCCCTCCAGGATAACGATCCGGGGCTCCACTTCCATTAACCGTCTTATCAACTCTTCAACGTCGTCGATAGGCGGATCGATCTGGAAGAACTGGCAGAAGAACTCAACAACAGACTTGTCACTTCGCAACCTTCTTTCCAGATCGCCCCGAAGTATTACCTGGCCTTGCTGTCTTTTCTGGAAGCAATTTATGAGACTTGTCTTGCCACAGCCCTGCGGCCCCACCACCGCGACACTGGTGGGATGGCCATTCTGCCAGTGCCTCAGGGCTTCATCCAGCAGCTTGAAGCTGTCATCCCGTCCGACAAGGAGATCTTCACCCTCAAGCGGCATGGGGAGGAAAAATCTCCTGCAGTCCTCGGGAAGACTATCGGGCTGCGCGAGGATCTGCTCAAGCTCCGGCAGGGCTTCAATGTGCATAATGGCTTCGGAAATGACTTCCATTGAGGACTTCTTCCGAAAAACACTACGAAGACGCAACAGGAACTCATGATTGATGAATTTTGTTGACATCGATCTTGGCCTTATCGCTCCCTGTCCGATTCAACTATAAATTACCACATGCTTTGCTCGCTGACAACTCAACGTGAACTCGGGGACATCATTCACATTTGATCCCTGAGAAGCCCATGCGGCCCTCGTGAGGCTGTTGCAATACCTGATATCGGCCGCATCCTGTCCTGTTAAACTGCCGGACACGGTCATGGTGGCATACTGTGGGAGAATGCCGTTGTTGAAGCCGGGAACGGGGCGTATGGACAGGGTGGCGAGATACTCCTGAAAAAGCGGGTTGCTTCTCGGGGATCAAATTCTTAGGTGTGCCGTGACCAGCATTTGGGTTTTGAGTCACCCTCTTCGCATTCGGTCACTCTCCAATGGAATTATCCCAACTGAATAATAGGGTAGAGAGTGGCTGCAAGTTGCCTAAACCCCGGGAGAAACCATGCCTTACCGGGACCTTCGCGTGGTCGTCTCTATCACTCTGGAGATTACTGTCGACGGGCCGCTCTGAGGATCTCTTCGCGTTCCTCTTCCGTCATGTATTCCTTATGACCATCGGGGTACAGCCGGAACACACCCTTGTCGTCGCCGTGTGTCGTGTAGAGCCCGGCAGCGTGGGCACTGGCCATTGCTTCCCTTGCGGCTTCTCCGAAAATCCTTTCCCGGAGCTTTCGGTCCTCTATCCAGTTCATGATCGCCTTTGCCTTTTCCTCCGCTGCCCGCTTGCGTTCAGGTTTCATCTTGTCCCTGAGGCTCTTGGCCATTTTCATTCCTCTCGTTCTTTCTCCAGGGGTGTTGCCGTCAATCCTGAGGAGCATGGCGACTTCGAGGGGTATCGATGCTCCCGTGCTTTATGGCCTCGACAAGATTATCAAGGCCTTCTCCCAGAACGTCATCTCGACCTCAACTGGGAGCAAGTGCTGGCCAGAGGTCAAAAGGCCCGAACCTGACTCATGACGCTTGGGCTCCAACTGCCCAAGGTGAGAGGGGCCAGGCACGGACGCAACGTATTCGCCCTCTTGCTTGTTATATGCCAACAGCCTACCATGCGCAACGGGAAAATGCACCGGTGGTTCGTTCCCCGTCCGGCAGGGTACACGGTAACGTGACGATTGCTGGACCTGGGAAAGGTGTCAGGATAGGCTCCTTTCCGGAGATGTCTGGCAGGTGTAAGGCGGGGTTCGTGAGGCTAAGGTGACACGTCGGGCACAAGAATCGGGGTATACGGTAACGTGACAGTTGGCGGAGGGGGGAACTATGGTCACACGGGTCGGATTGGGGGATTGTGCGACAGGCCCGTCACCTCCATGCAGTCCGTTTCCGTTACGACGGGAGGTTGCGCAGCCGCGAGAACATCCTGGCAAGCATGTCCGCATGGCTCGAAGACTATGAATACCTCGAGAAGGTCCTGAAAAGCCGGAAGCGCTTCGCAATGGAAAGCGTAATTCACAGCACTCTTCTCGCCGCGGCAATGTGCCGGAAGAAGCTCGGCGCCAAAGCCGGCCAGCCCATTCATAACAATCCTTTTCCAGGAACCGCAAGGTTACACTTTGCCGGTGAGCTCGTGGAGATTCTGGTTCAACCAGGCATTGATGCTGAGACCTGCCTTTT
>MVRP01000032.1 GCA_002067405.1 Syntrophorhabdaceae bacterium PtaU1.Bin034
GGTCACCGGAATCTATGCCGAAATAAATGCAAGGCCCATCCTCCCATATCCCCAGGCCGTCAACGCCTTCAGGCGCATGGTCCTTCTCCATCCACGGAAGGGGCTCTTTTTGCCAGCCGAGAGGGGAGCCGAGATACTTCACCCAGTTTGCCCAGCCGTCCGGACGAAGGATGTTGCCTTTCCAGGCATAATCGTGATTTCCCGGAACGGTGAGAACAGGGTTGGTCTTCGCGAGGTCGTCGAGAAGCTTTCGCGCATCTTTGAACTGTTCCTTGGTTGCCGAATCTGTCAGATCGCCCGTGAACAGAACGGGTGTACCGGAATAGGACGTGGCAATCAGGCTGATCAATTCCCCGGCTCTATTATTTTCTTTTTCTCTCTTCCCAATGTGCAGGTCGCTCAGATGGATTATTGTTTTCCCGGCCATGTTCACACCTCGCTCTCAAAATCGGCTCCCTGCACCTTATCCTGATCATGACCCCTCTGTGCACGATCCGGCTGGCCGCACTGAACCTGTAGACAATCATTTTCGGTATGATAACAAAGCACGGGCAGGGAAGGCAATGAATTAATAGGCGGAGGGGAAACGGAGCAGAGGTGCTGAGGAGCAGAGGTGCAGAGGAAACAACGGTGAAAAAGCATTTTCTCCTCCGCTCCCTATCTCCTCCGCCCCTCCGCGTAGCGGGGGGCGACGCGAGCCCCAATAATTGACATCGGTGTACCGTTGCTTTAATCTTAGCAAAATGAAGGTAATTACGACCCACTTCAACGCTGATTTTGACGCCCTTTCTTCGATGGTGGCGGCCAAGAAGCTCTATCCGGATGCAGTCCTTGTCTTTCCCGGTTCCCAGGAAAAAACGGTGCGGGATTTTCTGATCCATTCAACCCTCTATTTCCTGAACATCGCGAAGATAAAGGATGTCGATCCGGACAAGGTGGATACGTTGATCCTCGTTGATACGAAGCAGAAGGGGAGAATAGGAGAGTTTGCCAAACTGCTGGAAGACGGGAAGCTGAAGGTCCACGTGTATGATCACCACCCTCCTGCAAAAGACGACGTCAAAGGAGACGTCAATGTGCAGGGAACGAGCGGCGCGTGCGTCAGCATGCTTGTCGCAATCCTGAAGGAAAGGGGGATTGATATATCGCCTGAAGAGGCGACCATCATGATGCTCGGGATCTATGAAGAAACGGGAAGCTTTCAATATCCGTCCACCACGCAGGCGGATTTTGAGGCTGCTTCATTCCTCCTTTCAAAAGGTGCCCACGTGGATGTAGTGTCAGACATCCTGGTCAAGGAACTGTCGCCTGAGCAGGTGCATGTGCTCCATGATCTGATCGAGGCGGCGACGGTCAACAACATCAACGGCATCGACGTGGTGATAACGGAAGGCAGCACCGAGGATTACGTGGGGGATCTGGCAATTCTGGTGCAGAAATTCCGGGACATGGAAAACCTGAATGCCGTTTTTGCCTTGTTCAGAATGGACGACAGGATTTATATCATCGGCAGGAGCCGCATACCGGAAGTCGATGTCGGTCGCATCCTTTCCCTTATGGGGGGAGGCGGCCACAAAGAAGCTGCTTCCGCGACGATCAAGGATATCACGGCCGTTGAGGCGAGGACAAAGCTTCTCGAGCACCTGTCTCGCAATGTGAAGCCGTTGTGGGAAGCGAAGGATATCATGTTCTTCCCCGTGGTGTCGGTTTCCCAGGACGCCCCCATTAGCGAAGCCCGGAGCATTCTCACGAAATACAACATCAACTCCCTGCCCGTTACCTGGGGCGATCAGGTGACAGGCATCATTACGAGGCAGATTACCGAGAAAGCGGTCTTTCACAAGCTCGAGGAGCTTCCGGTGAGGGAATACATGGTCACGGACTTTTCCGCTGTTTCCCCGACCGATTCAATAGAAAGAGTGAAAGAGATCGTTATTGGCGGCAATCAGCGGTTTCTCCCGGTGACCAGGAAAGGAAAGCTGATCGGGGCCATTACGAGGACGGACCTGCTGAGGGTGCTGGAAGACGAGATCAGGAAGAGCATTCTCGGCAAGCTCGACTACCACGACATTTATGAGAAACGAAAGAATGTGAAGCGTCTGATGGAGGAGCGGATCAGCATCGACATACTCGGCCGGCTGGTCACCATCGGCGGCATCGCCGACGAAATGGGCTTCCATGCCTACCTTGTCGGGGGCTTCGTCCGTGATCTGCTACTCCGTTACGAGAATTTCGATATCGATATCGTGGTGGAAGGGGACGGCATAAGGTTCGCCGAAGAAATGGCAAAGAGGCTGAACGTAAAGATAAGGGTCCACAAGCAGTTCGGCACGGCAAAGGTCCTTTACCGGGACGGGTTCAAAGTGGATGTGGCAACCGCGCGGCTTGAGTACTATAAGGCGCCTGCGACCTTGCCGATTGTCGAGCACAGCTCCCTGAAGCTCGATCTTTACCGGCGGGATTTCACGATCAACACGCTCGCCATCTCGCTCAACAGGAACACGTTCGGGGAACTGGTCGATTTCTTCGGCTCCCAGAGGGACATCAAGGAGAAGAGCATAAGAGTGCTTCACAGCCTCAGTTTTGTCGAGGACCCGACCAGGGTGTTCCGGGCTGTCCGGTTTGAACAGCGCTTCGGCTTTCAGATCGGCAAGTTCACGATGAACCTTATAAAGAACGCGGTAAAGATGAGCTTTCTGTCGAGGATAAAGGGCTTAAGGATATGGCGGGAATTATCGCTCATGATGATGGAGGAGGATCCGGGAGCGATCATGAAGAGGCTCCAGGAGCTTGATCTCATAAGGTTCATCTATCCGTCCCTCACCTTCGACCGTGAAAAGGAGAGGCTTTTCAAGCAGATGGACACGGTCCTCAAGTGGTACATACTTTCGTATAAAGGAAAGTACAGCCGGGTCTTTTACTATCTTCTCGGCCTCGTTGACCATATGTCCCTTGAAGACGTGGGAGACCTGGCGAGGAGGCTCAGTGCGGCCGAGTCCGTGAGAAGGAAGCTGCCTCAAGAGGTAGAGAAGGTGCGCGAGGTAATGGGCAAGCTCTCTACGGCCATCCGTTACATGAAAAAGAGTGAGGTTTTCAGGCAACTGGAGAACCTGTCACAGGAAGGCCGCCTTTTCATCATGGCCAAAACCCAGTCGGAAGAGGTGAAGAAGGCAGTCTCCAATTACATCACCTATGCGGACAGCCTGAGACCTCTCGTGACAGGGGATGATCTGAAGGGAATGGGCGTCAAGGAAGGCCCGGTGTTTAAGGATATTCTTGATGCGCTGAAAGAGGCCAAGATCGACAGGAACCTCTCCGCGAAAGAAGATGAGCTGGCCTTTGTGCGGCAGTATTTATCCGAAAAAGGCATAATAACGGGGAAGAGCGTGATCAGGTGAACTTCATCGCCTCTACTCTCGAACTGCAGATGGAGTGCTTCGAAGGCCCTCTTGCAGTCCTTATCAACCTCATAAAGAAGAACAAGATTGATGTCTTCGACATCCCCATTGGCTGGATCACCGAGAGGTTCCTTGAATATGTTGACCTTGTCCGGGAGATGAACCTTCGGATTGCGGAGGATTTTATCGATATGGCATCCCTCCTGATTTTCATCAAGGCCCGGATGCTTTTGCCGACCGAAGGAGAGGACCCGAGAGAGGAGCTGGTCGAAAAGATCATAGAATATGAAAAGATCAGGGCCATGACGAAGAGCTTTGATCGTTTCCCCGTGCTCGGCCGGGATACGTTCACACGGGGAGGGTCTGCCACGGAAGAGGAAGAAGAGGATATCTTCTCTCTTTGTACGCTCTTCTTTCAGCTTATGAAGAGCAAGGAAGAACGGTTCATCGCAATCCAGGAGATAAGGCCGACCCTCGAAGAGAAGCTGAAAGAGATCATAAGCCTCCTCGAACGGGAGGGGAGCTATGTGTGGAAGATGAGCGCCGAACAGGAACTGCGGGACAAGGTCGCGACAGTGCTGGCCTTTCTTGAGATCGCCAAGCAAAAGATGGCGGTAATCTCGCAGAAAAGACCATTCGCCACTATAATACTTAAAAAAAGGTGAGATCATGCCCTGGAGCCGGAAAAAGAAAGCATTTGTAGTCATTCTGTCGCTGGTGGTCATCATTTTCTTCGTATCCTTTATAGCGGGCCTTTCCAGCCAGCCATCCGGAGACCGGATCGGCGTCGTGGAAATAGAGGGGGTCATATCGGGTTCCAAGGAGACGATGGATGACATCATACGGTTTAAGGAAGATCCGACGATTAAAGGGGTGATTCTAAGAATAAACTCACCCGGAGGGGGAGTCGGGCCGACGCAGGAAATATACAGGGAAGTGATAAAGCTCAAAGAGAAAAAGAAGGTGTATGTGTCCATGGGGACCTCGTGCGCCTCGGGTGGCTACTACATTGCGTCCGCAGCGGAGAAGCTTTATGCAAACCCTTCGACCATCACCGGAAGTATCGGCGTTATCATGCAGCTCATGATCATCGAGGATGTGCTCAAGAAGATAGGCCTGAAAAACAATACCATCAAGGCCGGAGAGTTCAAAGATGCCGGCTCGCCGTTCAGAGGAATGACACCCGAAGAAAGGGCCTACATGGAGGGCATAACCGAGAGCATCCATGAGCAGTTCATGAAGGATATCGCTGCAGGAAGAAAGATGAAACTGGAAACGGTCAGGAAGCTGGCGCAGGGCAAGATATATACGGGGAACCAGGCGAAGGAGCTCGGTCTTATCGACGCCATCGGAAACTTTTACGATACGGTAGACGCCCTGAAAGATGAGCTGAAGATCACGGGCAAGCCGAGCCTGATCTATACGGAGAAGCCATTCTCGTTCTCCAAGTGGCTCTTTGGATCCATTTCACAGGAGCTGGCAAACCAGCTCTTTTCCTCACCCGCCAAATTCATGATGTCGCCGTAAGGCCGTAGGCGCGCGCGGTCTGCCCTGAAAGGGCCCTTCGTGCCGTTTTATGGAGTTGTTCTATGACCGGAACCGGGGAAGACGTTGAAGGAAACCTCCAGGGGAAGGTTGAGCCTGTCTTCCCCCTGGAGGCCAACTCTCCCCGTTACCTGCCTTGCTACACGTGTTCTTTCAACGTGCCGATTCCCGGGCGCTTAAGCCGAGACCCGTCCGGACGATAAGATAATTAAAACATCATACGTGGCCCGAACGCTGCGCTTCTATTCCGGAGGATACATGAAACTCTTTACTGACGTGAAAATCGGCACGAGGCTTACCATTGGATTCGGCATAACTCTTATTTTCATGGTCGTCATCGTCATAACAGGAATATGCTATCTGAACAGCATCAGCAGCAAGCTTGACCGGATAGTGGACATAAACAACGTCAAACTGAAAAAAGCCAACGATGCCAGGAGCGCCCTCTCCGACCTCACCTTTCTTGTCGGAGAGATGGCGACCAGCCAGGACGCAAACGCCCGGGAGGAAGCCAAAAGGAAGATAGACCAGGCAAGGGCCAGATACAAAACTGCCATAGAAGAGGGAGAAAAACTGGAAGTAAACGCCGAGGGCAAGAGCCTCACGACACGCTTCAAAGAGGTGATTGCGGAAGGCAGGGATCTCAATGAACAGGTTATCGGCCTTGCCGCGGCAGGGAACATCGCGGAAGCATCAGAGAAGTACGGGGAGGTCACGAGACGCACCCAGCATTACATCGAAGAGGCGGATAAGATCGTACGTTACAACGAGGAGCAAATCCGGGAAAGATTCCAGGAAGCGAGAAAAAACATATCAACAGGGCGCATTGTCTTTCTGGTTCTCGCCGCAGCCACCCTTCTTATTGCAGTGTGGTTGTCCAGAACCACCACTAAAAGCATCGTGGTACCTATCGCCCGCGCTTCCGCCCAGATCGACCTCATGGCAAAGGGAGATTTTTCCATCGCCGTTTCTGAACATGCTATCAGGAGGAAAGACGAGATGGGCATCTTCGCGAGATCGATGCATGCGTTGAATTCGAATCTTGGCCAGATCCTTAAGGAAATGGCCGATTCTGCAGTCAATGTGGCCTCCGCAAGTTCCCAGCTCAGCGTATCTGCGGAAAGGCTGTCGCAAGGGGCCATGAAGCAGGTCGAGAGGACAACACAGACGGCAACGGGGTCAACCCAGATGAGCCAGGCGTCAGAGGACATTGCGAGGAACGTAACAACAGTCGCCAAATCTGCCGATGAAGCGGTTGAGGTAGCAAAAGGAGGCCGCAAGGTCGTCGATAATGCAATTGCGGAAGTCAACGTGATAGCGGAGACCGTGGAGACGGCCCTCGGATTCGTGAAAGACCTGGGCACGCAGTCTGAGAAAATCGGCGACATAGTGACTGCTATCAACGAAATCGCAGATCAGACAAATCTCCTTGCCCTCAACGCGGCCATTGAAGCAGCACGGGCCGGAGAGCACGGGAGGGGATTTGCAGTTGTCGCGGATGAGGTGAAGAAGCTTGCAGAAAGGACCTCTGCTTCCACTACAGAAATAGGTGACATGATAAGTTCGATAAGGCTTGGAGTAGAGAAGACGGTGAACTCAATGGATACCGCAAAAGATAAGGTCGTGAGCGGAGTCGAGTTTTCCTCCCAGGCCTCAACAGCCCTTCAGAACATCATCAGAAGTATTGATAACCTGCATCTCGGGGTCAACCAGATCGCGAGCGCCATCGACGAAATGAATGCGACCACCGAGGTGATGTCGGCGGATATAAACCAGATTTCAGAGGTAACGAAAGAAACCTTCTCTTCGAGCGAAGAGATAGCAAGGGCTGCTACGGGGCTTTCCTCATTGGCGCAGAAGCTGGAACGGGACGTCCAGGGGTTCAAGACCCGAGACAATTGACAATCGAACGTATCTTCGAGAATTCCGTACTTTTTGGTACTATCCGGTATCGGCCGCTTAAGGAGAGATATCAGCTTCTAAGCGCTCTTTCTACGGCTCGGGAAAGTTCCTCTTTTATTAGAGGCTTCTCGAGCCATAAAACGCCGGCCCCATCCGCTTCTTCCCTTGTCCCGCTACTGGTTCCCGACACCACGATGACCGGCATATCGGGCCGGACTTGCAGCACCTTCTCTGCTATCTCCGTTCCTTTCATGTCCGGCATTCGCTGATCGGCAATAATCAATCCGAAACCGTCAGGGTCTTCCATAAAGGCATTAAGAGCAAGCTTACTCTCCGTCTCTACCTGTACGCTATATCCCAGTCGTCTCAACATTTCGCCGGTGACGTAGGCCACTGCCTCATCATCGTCTACGATCAGGATAATCCCGTTATTTATTACCTCCTTAACTGCCATTCACTTGAACTGTAGCAATGTGTTTCCAATATGTAAAGGGAAATCGAACAGAATAGCGTACGGGAAAACCAATCCCTCCCCCTTTCATATGCTGCGAAGACCAGCTCTCAAGATCGCCTGTAAACCCCGTGGACGCAGGTGTCCATATCGTTCAAGAACCGACTGTCCACATGCTCCGTGGCTTGTTACAGCAGCTTGTCAAGCGTGATCGGCAATTCCCGTACCCGTTTCCCCGTCGCATGGAAGACGGCGTTGGCAATTGCTGCTGCCACGCCCACTATGCCTATCTCACCCAGACCTTTTACGCCCAGGGGGTTGCCGGCTCTGTCCTGCTCTTCGACGAAGATTACCTCGATATCGCCCACGTCAGCGTTGACCGGGACGTGGTAGTCCGCCAGGTTACGGGTCATGAAGCGACCGAAAGCGTGGTCGATCACACCCTCCTCTTCGAGTGCGGTGCCGATTCCCATCACCAGGGCGCCGAGCACCTGGCTGCGCGCCGTTTTCGGGTTAAGGATCCGGCCGAGGGCCAGGGCGCTGACAAGTCGCGCCACCCGGATGGTCCCGAGGTGCTCGTCGACCTTCACCTCCGCAAATACGGCCGAATGGGTGAAGTGTGAGAATTGCCGCACTTCCGGCGCGGGCCCGGCTGAGGCTCTCTCTTCAATGGTCCCAAGTCCGCCATGCCGCATTACCTCAAGCACGGAAACCGCACGGGACCGGTCGGCAGATGGCCGGATATGACCTTCCTCGAACACCACCTCGTCTATCGCGAGGCCCGCGAAACCAGGCGCGTCGATCTTCCGGGCAAGCCGGAATAACCTCGCCCGTATCTTCTCGCAGGCAGCCTTGACCGCTGACCCTACTGACAATGCCGTAAACGACCCGCCTTCGACCGGTGATTTCGGCAGGGCTGAATCGCCGAGCTTGAACGTCACATTCTTGATCGGGAGCCCCAGCATCTCTGCGGCAATCTGGGTCATGATCGTGTATGTGCCGGTGCCGATATCCGCTGTGGCGCTGCCGAGCGTGAGCGTGCCGTCTGCGGTCAGTACCGCCTTCGCATCCGCCGGCACATGGAATGCGTCCCATATACCGCCGGCCATTCCCCAGCCGATGAGTATGTTACCCTCCTGCATCGATCGAGGCTCAGGGCTACGTCGTGCCCACCCGAACCTTTCTGCACCGAGCCGGTAACATGCCCGAAGTTCCTTGCTCGAGAACGGCTTGTCGTCGATCTGGTCCTTTTCGGCGTAGTTCTTCAGCCGCAATTCGATCGGGTCTATGCCGATCTTGCTCGCAAGCTCGTCCATGGCGCATTCGAGTGCGTACAACCCCCACACCGCACCCGGTGCGCGCATGTCGCCCGGTGTGCAGACGTCGAGTTGCACGGTCTTCTGGCGAAGATCGACGTTGTCGCATTGGTAGAGCAGGCCCGACCAATTAGTAACAGTCTCATTATAGTCCTCGAACCGCGAGGTCTCGGCTATTGCTTCATGGATGACGGACTGAAGCCGACCGTCGGGGGCTGCTGCGAGGGCGACGCGCTGCCAGGTTGCGGGACGGTGGGTGAAGCCGAACATCTGCTGGCGGGTAAGCGAAACCCGGACGGACCGCTTCAACTCCCGCGCCGCCAGCACTGCAAGGAATGCCTGGTACTGGGGACGCAACCCCGAACCGAAAGCACCGCCGACGAAAGGCGAGACCACGCGCAGGTTGTCCTTGGAGATGCCGAACACGTTGCAGAGGTAGCTTTGCACGTTCTGTACTCCCTGCGTCTTGTCGTAAACCGTGAGCCCCCCATTTTCGTCCAATACTGCGGTTGTTGCGAAGAGCTCCATCGGGTTGTGATGTTCGCTGGGAGCACGATACTCGGCTTCGATGCTCACCGCTGCGTCATTCAGTGCCTTCGCGGCGTTGCCGCGCTGCCCGTGCAGCACGATGAAATCCCTGGGCGTCGGCTCGTATGCCCTACCGCGCTCCTTGTACAGGTCGGTCACGTGGGTTTCGCGCTCGTACTCAAACTGAACGAGGGACGCCGCATACCGGGCGAGCTCGAGACTGCCGGCGACGACCAGTGCAATAGGCTGGCCGTTGTACTTAATTTCATTGTTGTAAAGCGGGCGAAAGGGAGAGCCCGGAGGGGCAACCTCGTCCGTGTAGTCGCGGTCGGCCTGTCCGTGGCGCGGGCTGTTTTCGTGGGTAAATACCTGGAGCACCCCCGGCAAGCGGAGGGCAGCGGCCGCATCGATCGCCCGGATCTTCCCCCTGGCAATTGCGCTCGTGACGACCCAGCCGTAGACAAGGTCGGGTACGTTATACTCGGCGGCGTATTTCGCACCACCCGTCACCTTGGCACGGCCGTCGATCCGGCTGACCGGTTGTCCTGTATAAGCAGTCTTCATGACGTTCTCTCCCCAAAAGCAGCGACGCTCAAGGCGCGCACGACGGCCCGCCGTGCGAGTTCGAGCTTGAAGCTATTGTAGCCGAAACCCTTTGCGCCCCGAAGCAGTTCGTCCGCGACCCGCCCGAAGGCATCGACAGTTGCTTTTTGGCCGCTGAGGGACGCTTCTGCCTGCCGGTTGCGCCACGGCTTGTGCGCGACACCGCCCAACGCGAGCCGCATCTCCTTCACCGTCTCACCCTCCATCTCGAGGACAGTGGCAACCGAAACCAGCGCGAAGGCGTATGATGCCCGGTCGCGGACCTTGAGATAACAGTGATGTTCCGCGAAGCCTTTCGCCGGTAGATCGATGGCCGTGATTATCTCGCCTGCCTCCAGGTTCGTATCGATGTGCGGTGTGTCGCCGGGCAGGCGATGGAACTCCTCGAAGGGGATGAGACGTTCACCGCCGGGGCCCTCAGCATGGACGACCGCCTCCAATACGGCCAGGGCAACGCACATATCGGACGGATGCGTGGCGATGCAATGGGAGCTCGTTCCCAGGATAGCGTGGGAGCGGTTGTATCCGGCGATTGCGGAGCAGCCGCTTTGGGGCTCGCGTTTGTTGCACGGGGTGGCCGTGTCGTAGAAGTAGGAGCATCGGGTCCGCTGCAACAGGTTGCCGCCCACTGTCGCCGTGTTGCGAAGCTGCGGCGAAGCCCCTGCCAGGATTGCCTTTGACAGCAGCGGGTAGCTCCTCCGGACTTCTTCATCATAGGCAACATCGGTGTTCGTGACGAGCGCTCCCAGCCGCAGACCTCCCTCTTTTGTTGCCCCGATTTCTTTCAACGGGGCATGGGTAATATCTATCAGCCTGCTCGGCCGCTCGACGTTCTCCTTCATCAAGTCGATCAGGTTCGTTCCGCCGGCTATGAGCTTGCTGCCCGATGATGCGACCTCGCGCACCGCGGTCGCAATATCGTCGGCCCGGAGGTAGGTAAAGCGGTTCATTGTCCATCTCCCCATTCCTTTGTCTTCATTACGTGCTCAATGGCAGCGACGATGTTGGGGTAAGCCCCGCAGCGACAGATGTTCCCGCTCATCAACTCGCGGATATCGTCCGGCGATTCTGCCCTGCCTTCCCGGAGCAATCCGAAGGCGGAACAGATCTGCCCCGGTGTGCAATACCCGCACTGGAAGCCGTCATATTCGATGAAAGCCTCCTGTAGTGGGTGAAGTACCTCTCCTTCGGCAAGCCCTTCTATGGTCGTCACCTCTGCTCCGTCCTGCATGATCGCCAGGGTCAGGCAGGAGTTAACGCGCCTCTCATTCACTAGGACCGTGCAGGCCCCGCACTGACCGTGGTCGCACCCTTTCTTCGTCCCGGTCAGATCGAGGTGATCGCGAAGGAGATCGAGCAGCGTCGTCCAGGGCTCGACGTCTATCCGCTTGAGCGTGCCGTTGACCTTGAGCGTGATCCTGCTTTTCGTGGCCGGTGTTTCCAGACCCGTCTCGACCTTCGGATTGCTATTCATGCTCACTCCTTGTTCGCCCTGCTGTATGGCAAAAACAGGGCCGCAATGACGGCCACTATTGAGCCGATCGCCGAAACGGCTCTCCATGCGGCCTTTGCTCATCGAACTCCTACCCCGGGAAGTGTGGGTGACTGATTGGGCCGCCTTGGGGCTGACGTCGGTGTTTGGCTATGCCGCTTTCTGCGCCCGCTGCTCCTTCTGCTGAAAGAAGTTCAGGAGATCGGCGTTGACCTGATCTTTGAGGGTCGTGCACATGCCATGGGGAGCACCCGGATAGACCTTAAGCGTCGCGTTCTTGACGATCTTTGCCGCGAGCATCGCAGAAGCGCCGATCGGTACTATCTGGTCGTCATCACCGTGGAGGAAGAGCGTCGGCACATCGATCTTCTTAAGATCCTCCGTGAGGTCGGTCTCGGAAAACGCCTTGACGCAAAAGTAGGACGCGGGCATCCCCGCCATCATCCCCTGAAGCCAGAAGGACTCGCGGACGCCTTCCGAGACTTTTGCTCCCTGGCGGTTGTACCCGTAGAATAGCACACTGAGGTCCTTCCAGAACTGAGAACGGTCGGCAAGTACCGCTGCCCGTATCTGGTCGAACGCCTCGATCGGCGTCCCGCCGGGATTGGACGGGGTCTTCAGCATGAGTGGCGGGACCGCGCCGATGAGAACGACCTTGGCCACCCGTTTTGTGCCATGACGTCCAATGTAACGAACCACTTCTCCACCGCCGGTAGAGTGACCCACATGGATCGCCTGTTTCAGGTCGAGCGCTTCCACAAGGGCGGCAAGGTCGTCGGCATAGGTGTCCATATCGTTGCCGTTCCAAGGTTGGCTCGACCGGCCGTGACCCCGGCGGTCATGGGCTATACAGCGGTAGCCCCGACTGGCCAGAAAGAACATCTGATCCTCGAAGGCGTCGGCAGAGAGCGGCCAACCGTGGCTGAAGACAACGGGCTGCCCGGTGCCCCAGTCCTTGTAGTAGATTTGCGTGCCGTCGTTTACGGTAGTTGTGGGCATATGGTACCTCCTTTCTTCTTTTGCGGGAAGGCATGGATTTCTTTAGGTCTTCGTTTAACTGGTCCCCAGCGCAATGTTTGCCGGGCGTTGTTCATCGAGCACTTTCTTATTGGTAGAATAAAATCATGGATGGATACGTTGTCAACAAAGCCGGATCAGGGGACGCAGCAGGACGCGGGACGGAACAAAAAAAATTACGAACAATCCTGAAATGTCGTGGATTTTTGATGTGGCTTGACGGCGCTGCCGAGAGGAAAAGTCAAGACGGGATTGCAATAATTTGCAAGGGTATCGCGTCCGGGCTGAGGATTTTCGTGAAATCGTGAGTTCAGCCCGGTACACGTGAAAACGCCATTGCAGGAAGCCGTTGAGGAATCGCAGGTGCAGAAGATCATTTTCGATCTGTGAGATCGCGAGATCACCGGACGATCAGAACCGAGGATTTTGCTCCCTTCACAACGTTCTTTGTAACGCTGCCAACAAAGTATTTTGCCAGACCTGTTCTGCCAAGGGGTGAGATCACGATGAGGTCAATTCCCTTTTTTTCCTGAACTTCTATGATTTGTTCAGCGGGAACGCCCCTCCTTACTTCGGTCACAACCTCAACATTTTTGGCCTGAGGAAACTTCTCCAACTGCTGCTGGAGACTTTGCTTCGCCCCTGAGTATATATTATCTTCCACCTGGCGCATGAGCTCATCGCTGAGACAATAATCCGCGCCGCAGGCATGAATATCCTCATGAATGACGTGCAGAAGGTAAAGTTTTGCCTTGTACTGTTGCGCGATGTCGAGCGCCTCGGCGAACGCTTTGTCTGAATGCTCCGAGAAATCGGTTGGAACAAGAATACTTGCCGGCTTAAGCATTTTATAACCCCCTTATGAATGAACTTGAACTTCTTTCTATTCTTCACGATATGTAATTCCCGGCCCAGCTTTTGTCAACCAACAAGGAAAGTTGCAAGCTGCCCGAGATACCTTTTCTAACAACGGAAGCAATACTGGCGCCCCCGCATTGGGCGCCAGAGGTTTTCTGTTTTGATACGTCATAACGGGGTTATTGCGTATACGGAGGCTCGCCCTGGATTGACTGAACCAGCTTGAGAGCGTTCGAGACCTGCTCCCTGGTCCCTCTGAAAACAAGCCATACTCCCCCTTCCGCACCGCTGACACCCCCTGCGCTGGACTGAAAGGCAGTCGCCCCCGTCAGCATTTTTATGGCCTCCAGTTCTGTCACAATTTCTCCGGTCACGAGCCACATGGAGGGAATACGGTGACCGGGAAACAGCGATGACCCGGGGCCGGCGGGGACAGGCAACGATTCCACCGGTTCACGCATCTTCAATGTCAGATCCACTATGTCCCCTGCAACCAACTTCTCAAGGCCGACCGGGATGACGAGGTGCGCCTTGCGTGCCACGATGAAGGGCATGGTGATTCCCGTTGTTCCTCCTGAGGGATCGAGGATATTGATTGCCGCCATCTTGTTCTTGTAGTCCAGGGCATTCGCCCCCTTGATGACCACGTCGCCCGCTTTCAGCTTCTTCACGGCATCGGCAAGGGGTATATCGACTACCTTGCCTTTCTCCAGAATTATGTGGTTAACAGGTTTCACCGGGGGCAGTCTCTTGGCCGCCTTCTCGGGTTCAATTCTTCCCGTCACAAATGCTGCATGATCGGCCTTCTGTCCGGTGATCTCCTCTGCCACGTAGGCATTGGTTGTCCCCTTGATGATAATGACCATACCGCTTGCAAGGGCATTTTTGACGATCGGCATCTGTGCCACAGCCTTGCCGATCAGCCTCTTGGATTCGGCTACCGTCAGAATCGCTCCGCTCTGGACAATGTTAGCCGGTTCCGCTGCTGTCAGCACCCCGGCGGAGACCCATTGAAGGAGCAGAACAGCCACAAGTACAAAAAGTGTTTTTTCCGCGTTACGATTGACCATGATTTATCCTCCCGGTTGTTTTGAACTGCTTTGAGATTACCGCTAAAATCGTCCTTGTTGGCTCTTTTTCCGTGTTTATTACGATTCTTTACCATGCCGAAAATTAAAGTCAAGCAAAATGTTCCGCGGGACCATTAAGCTTAGGAGTAAAGCAGTCGTGGGTCGAGCATCTGAATAGTATCCTCATTAAAACCTTTCCTTGCTGCATCAGACCGGTGTCACCTTTCTGTCTCTCGGAAGAAGAAAGTTTTTTCTTAAGCCGAGGGCTTTTGAAACACGCGGCCCTGGTCCGGCAATCGGCGAGGCAACGGGTGCGATCAGGTGACGGCCCTATAGTGCTTAAGAAACAGTGGCGGAGCGCGATACTACTACTGTGCAGCCCTGACGGCAAGAACCAAAAGCAGGAGGCCTGGTCGACAATATGACACGTTATATCGCGTTCCTCTGTTTCTGCATTATGTTCCTCACCGGTTGCGGAGGGGCATCCGGCGGCAGTTCCGGTGTGGAGGACGACATCTCTGCGGTTGAGCAGAACCTGCTGCCGGCAGTAATAGAAACAGGTACTGAGCCCCAGGCATGTCACTTCAGGAGAGAATGGATTACTACCTCGTTCCCGGTGTGAGTATTGCCCTCATAAACAACGGACAGATCGAATGGGCCAGGGGCTTCGGCGTGGCCGGGTCGGGCGGCGCAGTTCC
Organism: Syntrophorhabdaceae bacterium PtaU1.Bin034; assembly: GCA_002067405.1. The sequence continues at coordinate 14,879 of MVRP01000032.1, forward strand.
GGTCACCGCTGACTCCGTCTTTCAGGCGGCGTCTATCAGCAAGACTTTTGCCGCCGCTGCCGTCATGCTTATGGACCAATCGGACCTGATCGACGTAGACCACGAAGTCAACAGCTATCTCACCTCCTGGAAGATACCCGACAATCAATACACCGCGAGCCAAAAGGTGCTCGTACGCCATCTTCTCTCTCATACCGGCGGAACGACGGTAAGCGGTTTTACGGGCTACAGGTATGACGAGTCCGTTCCCGCGCTGCTCCAGATCCTCGACGGCCTCCCTCCGGCAAACAGCCAGGCAATAAGGGTGGAGGCAGTCCCGGGTTCCCGGTGGAACTACTCGGGCGGGGGCACGGAGATCCTCCACCTCCTCGTTCAGGAGGTATCGGGCATGACCTACAGGCAGTATCTGAACGACTATATCCTGCGGCCGCTCAACATGATGTCGAGCGACCCCTTGCAGCCCCTGTTGGGTCCGCTTCTGTCGCGTGCTGTTTCCGGTCATGATGCCTACGGCACGACGTATCCGGGCAGGTGGTACACCTATCCCGAGTTGGGCGCCGCAGGCCTGTGGACCACGCCGTCGGACCTTGCCAGGTTTGCCCTGAGCATCCAGTCATCGGCCCTCGGCCGTACCGGGAACCTCCTCTCTCCCCAAACGGTAAACACGATGCTCACCTCACAGACAAGCATAGATGGGGAGATGAACCAGGGCCTGGGGTTCATGCTCGAGGGCAACATGTTCGAACATTCGGGATCGAACCTCGGGTTCAAGACCCTGCTCGTGGCATACCGCGATCGCGGCCAGGGTGCGGCAATAATGACGAACGGCGACAACGGCACTGACCTGATCAACGAGATTATGAGAAGCATATCCAGGGTATATGGATGGCCCGATTTTAAGCCCGAAGAGCAGACATTGGCTTCGGTGCCTGAGGCAACCCTCAACTCCTATACCGGCCGGTACCGGCAGAACGGCGGTACGCCCGTGTTCCGGATAGGACGGACGGGAACCGGTCTGACGCTCCTCTTCGAAGGACACAGCGGCGTGGCTTTCACTCTTTATCCCGTGGCGACCGATAGGTTCCTCGTGCGGTGCAGCTCGCTTACAGGGAGCATTACATTCACTACGGATAGCGAAGGCACCGTGACGGGATTTCAGTTCACACCGAAATCAGGAAGCGGCGGTATCGCGGCGACGAAGCTACCTGCTTAAGCAGGCATTCGCACCGGCCGATAAGAGGCAGGTGATGAAAGACGATCGGTAAAAAGAGTTCGGCATGAATGAATATGGCACACCTTGGTTAGTCTTGTGCTGTTTTCTCGCTTGCACTCTTGCCTGCTGCCCAGACGGAAAGAATGACGAACGGCTCTTTCAGGAAGTACCGGTTGTCTTTGTGCTGACACCTTCATCCTATTTTCATGGCGGCGTGTGATCGACCCTGTCGATATGACCGTTGCACCAAAATTGCTTTCATCTTAAATCCACCATGTGGTACAAAACTACTGTCGACGAAAACTACTGTCGACCACAGAACTTTCAAGGGAGGCATTCATGGACGAAACAGAGAAGAAATACAGAAAAAAAATCTCGCGGCGCGACTTCCTCAAATCGTCAGCGGTTGCCGGTGCTGCCATTGGGACACTATCTCTTGGCGCTCAAAATGCGGAAGCTGTTCCTGTACCGAAAAAATGGGACAAGACAGCTGATGTGGTGATTGTGGGGACGGGCTATTCAGGACTTGCGGCAGCCATCGTTTCACGACAGCTCGGCATGAGCGTGCTTCTTCTCGAAAAGATGCCCGTTCCCGGCGGCAACTCCGTTATAGCCCATGGCGGAGCCAACGCCGTCGATCCTGAACGACAGAAAAAGCAAGGCATCCAGGATTCTACAGACTTGCATTTCAAACATACGATGGAAGGCGGAGATATGATCAATGACCCCGAAAAAGTCCGCTATTTCGTTGATCACGCGCTTGCAGACGCGGTGCAGTACCTCGAACGCCTCGGTGTCAAGTGGCCTGAGAAGGTGGTCCGCGGCTACGGAGCGCTCTGGGAACGGACTCATTATCCGGGCACCTATGTTGACAAGCAGGGGAAGAACTGGAAGATGGGAGCGGCCAACGTTCGTGCCCAGCTCGATGAGCTGGAAAGGATCGGCCAGCCCATCGAGCTGCAGCACGAGGTCACTGGAATCGTGCGTGAAAAACCACTCGAAGGCCGGGTGCTGGGCGTCGAAGTAAAGAACAAGAACCGAAAGATGTATTTCAGGGCCAAAAAAGGAGCTATTCTTGCCAGCGGCGGATTCGGTGCAAACATTGCTTGGGTGACGCAGCTCGATCGGCGGCTCGCTGAAACCGGGACAACCAACCACCCGGGTGCAACCGGCGAGTGCATCAAATATTCCCAGGACATTGGCGCAGATACCCTTCATATGGATTATATTCAGGCCATTCCTCTGAACGACGTGAAACCTCCATACAAGGCGACTTTCTTCCTTATCGAAAGCGAAGAGGTGAGAAAAGCATCTATCAGTATGCCCTACAGGATCTTTGTCAACAAGGAAGGGAAACGTTTTGTCGATGAAGGTGCGCGGCGGGACGTCATCAAACAGGCAGTCCTGGCCCAGCCTCCCTTCGAGCCTCTTGCGCAGATTACCGCTGACACCATTGAAGAACTGGAGGCGAAGTGCAATCTACCGAAAGGCAGTCTTGTGGAAACGGTGAGGAAATACAATGCTGCCTGTGAAGCCAAGAAGGACCAGGAGTTCGACAAACACTCTTCGATCCTCATTCCCATCAAGACAGGCCCTTTCAAGGCAAACAGCCGGGCGATGCAGCGCCATCACACAATGGGAGGCCTGCTTGTAAAAGGAACGACTGGCCAGGTTATTGACCGTTGGGGTAAACCGATCCCCGGTCTCTTTGCCGCAGGAGAGGTGACCGGCGGCACCCATGGCACCAACCGACTCGGGCACAACGCCACGGTCGACTGCCTCGTCTTCGGTCAGCTCTGCGCCCGTACCGTGGCTAAAGAAAAAGCGTAAGATAAGGTATTTCTTGTAGTGTGCGATCGGGGCCGGAGCAATCCGGCCCTTTTTTGCGGACCCTGGAGGACACATCTCGAGTTTCGTGCACGGGGCATGTCCACCATAAGCCGGTGTGCCTGTTTTCAGCGCTTCCTACTCACCTTCTCTATCCTTGCTGTCCAGCACCCGCCGTATGGTCTGTGCCGCTTCCTCTTTCGTGATCGGTTTCATCACAAATTCGCGGATGCCGGCAGCCTTTGCGTCTTCTGGCGCAACCGTCTCGCTATACCCGGTAAAGAGGATGACGGGTGTTCCTTGCCTCAACCGCAAAATCTTCCGGGCAAGGCCCATGCCGGTAAGATGCGGCATTACCTGGTCGGTAATGACGAGGTCGTATTTGTCCGGGTGTGCTTCGAACAGTTTCCACGCATCCGGCCCGCCCGGCGCTGTTGTTACCTCGTAACCGAGTCCTTTAAAGATTCGGGACGTCATTTGCAGGACAGCGGGCTCGTCGTCGACGAGAAGTATATGTTCCTTGCCACCCGGAATTTCGACTCTCCCTTCCCGCTCAGTCACGGCCTCGGCCTTTGCGAGCGGCAGGAATACGCTAAATGTTGTGCCCTTGCCTGACGTACTCTCGACCGTGATGTCGCCATCGTGGTTCTTGACGATGCCATAAACCGTCGCAAGGCCCATTCCTGTTCCCTTGCCCGGCTCCTTTGTGGTAAAGAAGGGTTCAAACACCCTATTCCGTATTTCCTGCGATATGCCTGTCCCGGTATCCTGCACGCTCAGCTTCACGTAGCTTCCCGGAGATAGTTCGGTACCCGGTATCTGCCCCTGTTGGCTGACGTTTGCAACGGACAGGCTGAACGTGAGGACTCCGCCATTTATTCGCATAGCGTCTGCCGCATTCGTCGCGAGGTTCACTATTATCTGCTGGACTTGAGAAGGATCGGCGAGAACCGTATCGGATTCCGTCCGTATATCAAGGTTCATCCCGATTGTGCTGGGGAGCGTGCCCCTCAGCATGTTGAACGTTTCTTTGATAAGAGGGGTGAGTCTTAAAGGATTTCTCCCGCGCTCCGTCTTTCTGCTAAACGTGAGTATCTGCTTCGTCAAGTCGCGTGCGCGTTTTGATGCCTTTATAATCTGCTTGATGTTCCCACTCGGCCCGTCGTTCCCTCCAAGGTCATCGAGAGCGAGTTCCGCATTGCCAAGGATGACCGCCAACATATTGTTGAAGTCATGAGCAATGCCACCCGCCAGTGTCCCCACCGCCTCCATTTTTTGCGATTGGCGAAGCTGCTGCTCGAGCCGCCGTTGTTCCGTGAGGTCATGCGTTACCGCAAGAACCGACTTCACTTCGTGGTCGTCACCAAATTCCGGAACAAAAGTCGTTGCCACGTAGGCGCGCTTCGGACCGAATTGTACTTCCCCCTCAAAAGACTCCTCCTGTCCATTCAAAAAGACCCCTTTCAACAACTTTTTTATTTTTTCAACGATTTCTTTCTGATACCCGAGCTCCTCTATCGTGCGCCCTATTCTCTGACTGTTCGGGATGCCTGATATCTTCTCTAACGCAGGATTGGCGTAAGTATAACGCAATTCACGACTGAAGCGGGCGATGATAATGGGACTGTTTTCCGACAGTGTCTGGAACTCTCTTTCCGCCTTTGTCCGCCGCTCAACTTCTCTCACCAGTCTCTCATTGGCTTCCAAAAGCGCCCTCGTCCTTTCCTGGACACGCAGTTCCAGTTCGTCCCGTGATTTGTAAAGCTCGCCCTCTGCCCGTTTACGCTCGGTATTGTCCAGGACAAAGGCAACTCCCTCACGGGGAAGCTTGTCGAACATTGCAGCGCCTATTATAACGGGAATGCGGGTACCGTCCTTCCGGATGTACTCCTTCTCGAACGCAGTATTGACTCCCGTCGCTACGAGTTCCTTTACCGCAAGTTCGTCCAGGTCCCTGTATTCCCGGGGTGTCATCCTATCCCATCTGATGCGCCCCTCCTTCAGGTCGTCGAGGCTGTAGCCGGTCATGTCGAGAAACGTCGCATTGGCATCGATGATCCTGCCATCAAGGGTAAAGTAAGTAACGCCGACAATACCGGAATCAAAGAGGCGGCGTTGTCTTGCCTCGCTCTCTTGCAATGCCTGCTCTCTCACACGTATCTTTTCGGTCATTTCGTTGAACGAGTCAGCCAGCTTTTTCAACTCGCCGGGAGCTGACTCGGCTTCGATGCGCCCTATCTCTCCCCGTCCGACCGCATCGGCGTGGTCCCTGAGCCTCACGATGGCTCCTACTACGGGACGGGAGAGACCGAGGGCAGTTCCGAATGCGGCGAGAATAACGAGCAGCATGAGCAGGGCTTGAGGCCGGAGAGTGCTCATGATATCTGCCACAACTTCATCTTCCGCCCGGCTCGCTGCGGCGACCCATCCAACGGAAGGGATGGGGACGAACGCGACCACCCGCTTCTTGCCGGTCGCTCCTGACACGATCGTCGTGACAACCTCCTGACCCATTAATGAGTCCTTCATTACCGGGTAGAGCTTGAGCCAGTTTAGCTGTTGGGGCGTATACGCTGTACGCGGGTATCGGTAAGCATGTATTCCTCTGGTGTCGATGAGACTGATCCCGGCATCCTTTGAGCGTTGAACAGCAAGTAAGCGATCCAGCTTGTTCACATCGACGACTGCGGAGACGATGCCGAGAAGCTCGCCTTTCCGGTTTCGGATCGCCCTTGCTATCGTAAAAATCCGCTCTTCCGTATGTGGAGGGGAGTACACGTCGGTTACCAGCCGTTCCTCACCCGAGAGGATGCCTGCAAACTCATCCGTTATTGCTATCCTGCGGTTCACGACTGCCGGATTGGTGCTCACCAGGTTCACTCCCTCTGCACTTACCCAGGTAACAGAACTGAGCATGGGATTCACTTTTTCTGCTTCCGATAGAACATGCCGAAGGGACGTGGGGGAAGGCGCCGGATGCGCAGTCGCTGCCAGGCCGATGGCGAGTTGAGTATGAAGTACATCCTCTATGAATGCATGGAACGTCTTTGAAACCGTACGGGCAATCTCCAGATTTGCTTGCATCTCCGCTTTTTTGCGGTCGTCGTATGATCGGTAGAAGGTAAAGACCTCAAGAAGGACAAGGGGGATAAAAACGACGAGGAGGATAAGGAAGATTCTTTTCCTTATCCCCATTCCGGAAAATAAGATAGACATCACACACCGAACCTGGACTCGTCTGGGAATCAGGAAATTAGCGGAAGCGACTGTAAACTATAAAAAGTATACCAGAGCGGTTCCGTAAGGAAAAGGGGAAGGACGGAGGAAAGCTCAGGGGAGAAATCGCCCGTCCAGGAAAGCTCAGGGGAGAAATCGCCCGTCCTGTTGATATTCAATCACTTTTTACACGAATAATCGGAAAATATCGTGATAGTTACACAGGTTGCTCGTGGTGGCGAGATATGATTTTTTCTTAAAGCCGAAAGAGCATATTCCGCAACGATAATTCCCCTGCTCCTGTTTGTCTCATCCCCCCGGAACGGGGTAGGGGGGGATGAGACAAAGGTCAGCGGCACATCCTTTGCCCGCATCACCCCCGGCTGTCGCGTTTAGAAGAAGTAGTACGCTCCCAATCTCACGCTGTTGAAGCTGCCCTTGTTGGATAGTGTGGGTGTCTGATTGTATGCGTACGCAGTAGTCACATAATCATACTCGATACCGAACCGTATGGCTGGATTGACGTCATACATTACGTTGATGATAAGGTTCTGAATTCTTTTTACCTGCGTGGTGGGTGCGGTCTGGGCTGCCACGAATCTCTTCGACACATTATTGTACTGCGCGCCGTAAATAGCATTCATGAAGAGCTGGTGAGTGAAATAGAAAGTCCCCTGTACCCAGCCGCCCTGGGTGTTCGCGTAATTCAGGTCGACGCTCCCTGTGAATGTTGTGGCGCCCGAAATGACTGTAGCGTCCCCTCCGTTTCTGTTGTATGCAACTACATTATAGGCAGGGAGGTAAACTCCCATCCCTTTGCCGCTGAACAACTCGCCGCTAAAACCGAGAGCCCCTGCCTTGTTACCCTTCTTTTGCGGGATTACCGGCACATACCAATAGAGGCCTACGCCGTAGCGGTCGATTTTTTCGTCTGTGTAAGAAACTCCTGTCGGGGTCTCATTGACCAGATACTTGTCCTTCCCGTAGAAACCGCCAATTCCAACCTTTAAACCGAAGGGGCCGATCTTGCCGCACGCGTCGGAATCGTAGGAAAAATCGAGAACCACGTCCGGCCAGAGACCGTTTGCCTGAGGGTTGATCTGGACATTGCCGTTGCTGGTAGTTGTGTTGGCCGTTGGATACGGAGCCTGGACTGCGAACTTGCCGGTAAAATTCTTGGTAAAGAGTTGAGTTACTCTGATCTGGGGTGTTCGTGTTGCACCTATGTTGAAATGGTTTTCGGATCGGGCAAGGACATCAAGGGAAGGTATTATGCCCCAGGCTTGCCATGTGTGACCAATAAGAACCGTAGTCTTTGGCCATACCACCTGCATGTAGGCGTGCCTCATCGCAAACAGGCCGTATTCCGTGCCCCCCGTTCGTCCTCTGAACTCACCCTCAACGAAAGCGGAGGTCTTCGCACCCCGCACTTCCGGACCCTTGACGACCAAGTTCAACCTTGTCTCGGCCGTTGCCCATGTCAAACTGGAGGTGGAATCAGCTGCCTGATCAACGCCCCCCTTTGAGTCTATGGGGGAAACCCTGTTGTCAACACCCACTGCCTTGTCCGCATACACCACGTCAAATTTCACGTACCCGCCCAGCGTCATGTCCCATCTGCCGGTCGCGCTTCCTGCGTGCGTCACTGCAGGTGTTGTCAAAAGCAAAATAGCCACAACTACTATGAGAGCATTCTTCATGTTTCCTCCTCGTCCCACTCGCTTGGATAGGAATCATACTACCTGGAACGGATTAAGAACGCCTGTTTCGACCCGCGGCTATTGATTCCAATACCTCCGGCGCCTCTTCCACTCCCTGCCATCGTCTAAAAAGGCAATGGTCGACGTCCAGTTGATCGAGAATCTTCCCCACTGTTTGGTCGATGAGATCCTTAATCGTCCTCGGTGCATGATAGAAGGCTGGTACCGGAGGGAGAATGACGCCCCCGAGGTCTGCCACCCTGCACATCAGTTCGAGGTGGCCTTTGTGAAGTGGGGTCTCCCTCACCATAACGACCAGCTTTCTCCTCTCTTTCAACACGACATCTGCTGCTCGAACGATGAGGTTGTCGTTGTATGAATGGGCGATACCGGAGAGGGTTTTGATGGTACACGGCACGATCACCATTCCGTCTGTTTTAAAGGAACCGCTCGCTATGGGAGCTCCAACGTCCTTTATGTCATGCACTTTATCTGCAAGCGCCTCCACCTGGGCAATTGATAAATCTGTTTCGATCTTAAAGTTCCTCCTGGCGCCATCAGATAAGACCAAGTGTGTCTCAATGTCTGTCTCTCTCAACACGTCCAGGAGCCGTGTTCCGTATATCACTCCGGTTGCCCCGGAAATCCCGACAATTATTCTTCTCATAGCTGCACCTTGTTATTCTTTATCAATGACTCTCCTTCATTGTGACTTTTTCACAAAGCGCCAGTGAAAAGCCAGGAGAGGTTAAACGGGCCGAAAGCGGAGACAATCGGCCCGCTGAAAAGGAGGAATAGGGGGCGCACTCACCTTATTTGACTTGAGTAAGTTTTACAGTCAGCAGATTGTACCCGTCCGGACAGTTGTACTGGAGTTCATTGCATCCCCAGGGATAGGCCCCGCCGAACTGCATGACGTTGAGAACGGGAAATATCGCGTTGTAAAGGAAGCCGCAGATCCCGCCACTGTGGTAGCAACTCACCTCGAATGTATCACCGATTTTGTGGCCTGCATTACATGCGCCCTTCAGGCCAACAACTTCGCATTTGATTTTCGTGCCAAAACCAGGATCTCTTACCATAATGAAACCTCCGTCTTGTGAAGAGTATTTTGTGCTAACCTCCATTATCTATCCTTTTTCCGTTAACAGTTTCACGCTTGTTTCGAGTGCTTCCCCCTTGACGTTGCCGCGGTACAGCAACACAAGCAGTGCTGCCACAAAACATGGTATGGAGATGACCAGGCAAAAGCTCATGAAAGACATTCCGCCCTGCTGAATCATGCCTCCGAGCAACGGCGGAGCAACCACCGGCCCAAGTTTCCCAACAGTGACGGCCCAGCCGGAACCACTCGCCCGAATCTCGGTCGGGTAAGTTTCAGCTGCAACAACATGAAGCAGCGTCGGAGAACTGATAATGAAAAATCCGAACATCCAGCCAAGAAAATAGAGGCCGAAGACCGAAGACGTTACCCCTCCGAGCAGAATGACGGAAACACCGCCCAGTACAAAAGTGATAAAAAGGCCTATTTTACGGCCGAATTTGTCCATGAGAGATCCAATCAATATGCCTCCTGCCATGGCGCCGAGAGCCTGGACAAGACCGAAACTAAAGCTCTTGCCCATAGAGAATCCCTGTTTGATCAGCAGGTGAGGCAACCAGGTCGAGAGACCGAAAATAGCCATGAGAGTGCAGAAATAGGTGCACCACACGAGAATCGTCATAAGTATCAAATTGGGACTGAACAGTTTTGCAAACCCTCCCTGACTTTGGGCCAGGGACTGTCCAAATTGCTCCGCCGTCCACGTCCTGTGTTTCAGCCCTGCCATCTTCTCAACTCTTTTCACCTCTCTTGCCACATCCTCAAATCGCTTCTTGCTTGCAAGAAAGCGGACCGATTCAGGCAGGTACGCCCATAAAATGGGTATGGTCAGAAGGGGAGCGAAGCCGAGCAGAAATACGGCGCGCCACCCCCATATCGGGTTGACGTACATTGGCACCAGTGCCGCTACGGCCCATCCTCCGGTAAAGCCCATGAAAGTTCCCGTCATTACTTTCGCCCTGATTTTGGCAGGGGAAAATTCTGATACGAGAGCCACCGAAAGAGGTAGAGCGCCACCAAGGCCTAATCCGGCAATAAGACGCAATATGCAAAAGGTTTTGAAATCAGGAGCGAAGTAAGCTGCCCCACTGAAGACCGAGAAGCAAAGGAGAGCCAGTAAGACACTCTTTTTTCTACCGATGCGGTCGGACATCATACCAAAGCCTACGGCTCCCAAAACATTGCCAAGAAAGCCGTAAGAAGCCATCGTACCTGCCTGGACATGCGTGAGGCCCCATTCCTTTAGCATAGGCGGTATTACATAAGCCATTATCTGAGTACCACATCCAGCAGAGATCAGGTTTAATCCCGTTAGTACAACCAGCGTCATGTGAAAGCGGTTAAATGTCAGATTGTCGAACCATTCAAAAACACTCGGACTTTCCTGCTTCATTTTTAACTCCCCCTTTTGAGTTTGTAAGCCGGTTATGCCTGTGCTAATAGGTCCTCGAGCATCTTCATTAGATCCTTCTTCGCCACCTTGCCTCTTTCCCCCTTCGGTATTTCACTGACAAAGAAAACCCGTTTGGGAACCTTGAAATCAGGCAACGAATTGCGGCAGTGCCGGATAATCTCAGATTCGTCAAGAGCATCTTCGTTTTTTTTCACGACAAACGAGACGACTTCCTCTCCGTAGATCTTGTCCGGAGCGCCAAGTGTTACCGCTTCTGCAACGTTAGGGTGTTCGAGCAATCTTGAAGTAATTTCCAATGGAGAAATGTTTATGCCGCCACGGATGATAAGGTCCTTCTTTCGCCCCGTAATGTAGACGTAGCCGTCTTTGTCCATGTGGCCCAAATCGCCTGTTCTGAATCCTTCTGCAGGAAACTCGTCGATAGTTCCATCGCCACGCAAATAGCACTTTCCCATCGCCCTGCCTCTGACCACCATCTCTCCGGTTTCGCCTGGGCCACACCGGTCGCCCGTGTCCTTCACGAAGAAGACCTCTTTGTGTTTCAACACGGGGCCCACGGACCCGATCTTCCGGTTCCCCGGAGGATTACCGACCATCCAGCCTGCTTCGCTCATGCCCATCATCTGATTGATAGGGATGCCGTACATCTCCTCGAACTTCAGGTGTGTCTCTACGGGTAATGGGGCGGAACTCGATGTCATGAACCGGAGCGAAGGGACATCGCTTTTCTTCAGTTCGACCGGCTGATTCACCAGCATGCTGAACACCGCCGGCACTCCTGACGATACCGTGATGTTGTGGTTTTTCACCCAGTCAGGGAATTTGCTCCGGGAGAACTTGCGTGCGAAGAACAGAGTGTTGCCTCTCATCATACTGGTAAGGATGGTCAAGAGCTGCGATGAGAGCCAATTGTAAGCCCGGTATTCTAGAACGCGGTCGTTTTGAGTGATTCCCGTCCGTTCGGAGATCTCGTCGACCATGCAAAAAAGCCCGTCACGAGGTATCAGGATCCCTTTCGGAAGCTCTGTTGTCCCGGATGTATAAACTATTATGCCCATATCGTTTCCATCGCCGAGATGGTCGTCAAAAGTCACCGGTTGGTCTTTTACAAGAGCAAAAAACTCACTGTCGGTTGAGTTCCTGCTGTAGAAATCCGTAAAGGAGATCCATTCGCTCTCGAGCCTCTTGCTTTTGTCCAGATTCATGTCTTTTTCAAACAGGACAATCGAGGGCTGGGCCAGGTTCACAATACGGTAGAGGTTCTCAAGACTTTCCTCTGAAAATACAGGGTTGAGGATGGCGCCATACTTCAACGTCCCGAAATAGATGATCATTGTCTCTATCGAGTTCTTGCCGATAATCGTTACCTTGTCGTCCTTTGTCAGATTCTTCTGTTTGAGGAAATTCGCTACCCTGTTGCACCATTCATTCATCTCGCGGAAACTGATACGGCTTCCGTCATCCAACGCTTCGATAAATACCTTGTCACCCAACGTTCTTGCGTTGTCCTCGATCATGTCATGCCAGCTTTTGTATTTGGTTGTCTTGCTGTCCATACACGCCTCCTAAGGCTACCGAAACTTGTCCACGGCTATCGCCCGGTCTAGCGACCGAACGATAGCCGTGTGCCATGTGTTTGGTTAGAATCCCGTCCGCGAGAAGAGCTTTGCAAATTCAGACTGTGATGCTTTTCCGTTCTTGATCTGCTCCTCCGTGAACCATTTGGTGAGGTCAAGACCTTCTACGGGGTAGTGTGCTTTGTCGAATGCCGCGACGTACTGGAAGGGCACGGTGGCATCGAGCGCAATTGCGCCCGAGAAGCGGATGTTTGTCTGGGTCCAGTCTTTCTCGCCCGCAGAGCTTCTCTCCGCCGGCTGGAAAGTTTGTCCGGCGCCACCGGGTGCAACGATCATCACATCGTTCTGCGCGTCAACGCGGGTAGCGATCGCCCACATGACGTCGTCCATACTGTAGATGTCGATGTCAGGATCTACTGCAATCGCCAGGCGCGCACCTATCGAGCAGGAAAGGGCCGTGGAGAGGATGTTTTTAACGAAGCCTTCGTCCCGCTGCCTGCGTTTCTTCACCTGAAAAATGACTCCTCCCCAGTCGGGAATTGCCATGGGGATATTTGTGTCAACCGTCAGGCCCGGGCATACCCGTTCGGCCAGCTCAAAGAAGGACGCTGTCCGCACCATGGTATCGATGTTGTGGTCATCGTAGCTGTGGACGCAGAGGGGGTAGTAAATGGGTTTTTCTTCCCGGTGAGTAACTGCGGTAACGACGAATTTATACGTCCTGTAGGCTTTTCCCATGTAGCCCGACCATTCCGGATGGAACGGATAGACTCCCTGCTTGTTGTCTTTCTCAGCCAATTCGCTCTCCCAGAGCTTGTTGGTCGTATCGAGATATCCTTCGATCACGTATTCGGCCTGGGCAATCGAATACGCGTCGATCGTTTTTGCCTTCACAATATCGACCGGAAAGCCCTGAACAGCACCGGCGATACCGAGCTCATCGCAGCCCTTTGGAAGAATCGTATAGACAAACCCTGCTCCTGCCATGAGTGTACATGCGCCGGGGACACCCATGTTAATGGTCATAGGGATCGGCTCTTTTCTGTAGAAAGCGGACGCGATCATATCGGTATGAGACCCGGGGGAGATCTGAAACGTAGAGTAATCGGGCCATCTGAAATGCATGCGGTTGTAACTGATGTGTGTGCCACCCCAGAAGTACTTTCCCGTGACGAGAGTATTGCCGCCGCCGAGTGTCCTACCCGGGTCTGAATGCGTGTGTTTGATCATGGGCACTATTTTGCGTACGTCGATATTCTTGTCAATCACCACTTCCTGGCAAGGCCCCTCGTCGACAACGCGGGGTGGCAATGGGTGTCTTATTCCATTCAGGACCTTGAATTTAAGTGTCCTTTCGTTCTCGGACCCAAAAAGATCGGCAACAAGGTTGCCGTCCCCGAACAGGTTGGTGAAAAGCCGGGCATTATCATGCTCCTTCACGTTATTGAAGAGCAGCGGCAATCCGCCATCAAATAGCTTCTGAATTCCCGTCAATTCATACTCGGGATGAATCGGTGTGTTTGTTTCCAGAAGCTTGCCCTGGTTTCTGAGATAGTCGATGGTTTCTCTCAGGCTTGTTAGATATTCTTTTGACATACAAAAACCCCCTTTAGTTATGATTTTTAGGCACGAAGCCTTTTTGTGACATCCGTTATATGTTCACGCATAGCCTGAAAAGCCCCATCTGGGTCTCGATTTTTGATGAATTCGGTAATTTGTTGGTGGAATTTTAGAACGGCAGTGTGGTCATCCATCGAAAACGCCCTTGTTCTAAACTCTTCCTGGAAAACTGACGCCAGGGAATCGACCACTAGTTGAATCATCCTGTTACCTGCGGCTCGCGCAACTATCTGGTGAAAGTCGATCGTCACAATAATGGGGACTTTGCCGGATTTTATTGCCTTTTCTCGCAGTCCATTCTGGTCGTCGAGTGCCTTGATGTCTTCATCTGTTCTGTTCAGTGCGGCAAGCCTCGCGATATCAGGCTCCAAAATCACACGCATCTCCGACAGTTCCTCGAAGCTAACGCCCGCAACCCGGATTACGTCCGCCATAACGTGCGATAACGCCCGCAGCCCCATTCTCGTCACATAGGCTCCCCCGTATGCTCCTCTCTTTATCACTATCAGGCCCATCTCCTCGAGCGTCCTGAGGGCCTCGCGTAGTGAGCTGCGGCTCACCGCAAAAATTTCAAGGAGTTCTTTCTCGGGTGGGAGTTTATCGCCGGGTTTGTATGTCCCGTCCACGATCCTGTTTTTAATCTGAGAGACGATATTTCCGGAGACCTTTGAATTCCGTATCCTATTAAATTTTGATTTATCGTTGTCGTTATGCATAATTATATAATAATAAAATCATATGCAATTAGTGTCAACAAAAAATTTCACTAATTTTTGAAGACGCGCAAAGTTTGTATACAGCCAGAGAGACGGGATGCAGAGGGGCGAAACGATGTTTCACCGCGTGGATCAAATACTTGAGGTAATACCAACCAGCCTTTGTCTGGGCAAGTAAGTCATTAAAATGGGGGATCCAAGGACCACGGGTTTGCAAATAAAAACAGGCAGGGCAGTACGTTTGTGACTCTTGTGAATGTAGAGGCAGGACGGCAATGATCTGATATCTAAGTATAAGTTATTGAAATAAAAGGGTAATATTGACAAAAAGGCAGAAGTTGTATTCTGGGCTAAGCTTTAAGTCTTTTTGTCACATCGGCAATATGCGCTTCCATTAATGCAGCAGCTTTTTCTTCGTCCCTGTTCTTGACCGCGTGGAAGATCATTTTGTGAAAACGCAGGATAGCCCGGTGGTCGTCAAGGGATAGGGCTATGCTCTTGAATTCTTCGTGAAAAATCGAGGCAATGGAGTCCATTACAAGACGAGCCATGTTGTTTTTACAGGCTAGGGCGATTGCCTGATGAAAACTGATATCCACTACAATAGGGATTTTCCCATCCTCGATCGCTTTTTCTCGAACAAAGTTCTGTTTTTCCAGTTCTTTCACGTCCTCGGAAGTCCTGTTTCTTGCTGCCAGCTTAGCAGTGTAAGGTTCAACGATCAGTCGCATTTCAGACAGCTCGTCGAAAGTGATATCGGCCATGCGAATGATATCGACAAGCGCATTGCTAAAAGATGATATTTCTCTTTGCCTGACATAGGCTCCGCCGAGGGCTCCTCTCTTTATCACTATCAGGCCCATCTCCTCGAGCGTTCTGAGGGCCTCCCTTAGTGAGCTGCGGCTCACCGCAAAAATTTCAAGGAGTTCTTTCTCGGAGGGAAGGCGGTCGCCGGGTTTGTAGCGCCCTTCGATGATGCTCTTCTTTATTTGAACGATGATGGTCTCAGACAGTTTCGGGCTCTTAATCCTCTCAAAAGTATCGCTCGGCATAGGTTCCCTTATTTGTGTTTATGGTCTTATTATATGATATTTAAACGGCCGACAAGTCAAGCGAGAAGCGATCACGATAAACAAGCAGTATCCTAACGTCTTGAAGAAGAACTAAAATCGCTTATCAACCTGATATGAGCGAGATGGTATTCACAATCTATGCTGCAAGTAATCGTGAAAAGAAAACGGGGCAGTTTATCAATAATCCAGGAAGACACCACGGCTCAGATCCACCCGGCAAGCCCGGTATGCGTCAAGCGGACGCACGACAAGAAAGTGGCAGAGTTACGGACGTCTCCTTTCTTAACAGATTGAGAGCCATATGCCGAACGATGGCGAAATTGGCAGGAGCATGATCTTTCCGTATGTCTTTCCCGGAAGGCTATATGTGACAATACCGATAGAAATACCTCCTGCCTGTCCTGTGGCTACCAGACAATGCCGTTCGATGTCACTTTCGCAATAAACGCTCCGTCCGAGTCGGTGTTCGGGACACCGTCGAGACTGCCGGCCGTGTATCCCACGATATAGCTGTTCTGATAGATGTCGAGGGCAAGAGCGCTTGCCCCGTCAGAAGCGGCAGTCCCTAGAAGCCTCGTCCATTGCTCCACACCTGACGGATCGTATTTGACGATGAAAATATCATCTTTTCCCGCGTTACCAGTCCCGCTACATGAAATGGCACCTCCGACATCTCCCCATGTATAACCTGCAATGTAGCTGTTGCCGTTAAGGTCAAGCGCGATGCCCTTCCCCGAATCATCCTTATTGCTGCCGATAAGTCTAACCCATTGTTTTGTGCCTTGCTGAGTATAGGCCGCGACAAAAATATCCTTGCCCCCCGCGTTCGTCTGGCCGTCGAGGTTGTTACCGGTATATCCTGTGATGCCTATACCTCCCGGAACGAGCGAGATGGCGTTCCCCGCGTCATCAGTCGCCGTGCCCAGTAACTGTACCCATTGTTTTGTGCCTTGCTGAGTATAGGCCGCGACAAAAATATCCTTGCCCCCCGCGTTCGTCTGGCCGTCGAGGTTGCCTGCTGTCCAGCCGGTGATATAGAGCCCCGTGTCATCGACGGCAATGCCGTTGGCTACGTCCTCGACCGCCGTACCCAGGAGAGATACCCATTGCCTGGTCCCGGATGTATCGAATTTTCCTACAAGGATATCATCTTTCCCCGCATTCGCCTGGCCGTCCAGATTACCGTCCGTATAACCCGTTACGTAGATGTACCCGGAAGAATCGACGGCTATGCCATTTGCCCATTCGTTGCCGGGCGTACCGAAGACTTGCACCCATTGCTTCGTTCCCGCCCCGTCATATTTGGCGATGAATATATCATCTTTCCCCGCATTCGCCTGGCCGTCCAGATTACCGTCCGTATAACCCGTTACGTAGATGTACCCGGAAGAATCGACGGCAACCGACGTGGCCTCTTCATCGACTGAAGTGCCGAGAAGCTTCGTCCACTGCTTCATGCCCGACGGATCATACTTGGTGATGAAGATGTCCTTGCCCCCTGCGTTCGTCTGGCCGTCGAGGTTGCCTGCTGTCCAGCCGACAACATAGAAGTTGCCGGCAGTATCGAGGGCTATTCCGCTGGCATAGTCTTTCGAGGACGAACAGAGCACCTTGGTCCATATGGCCGTTGTCGCGGTTACAGGGACGGACTTACCCGACTCACCTGAGGCATTGAATGCCGATAGCTCATAAGTATATGCAGTACCGAGTATGAGGCTTGTGTCGAAATAATAGAGGGAATCTGTAACCGATGCGACCAGAGAACCATCCCTGTAGATGTGATATTTCGTTGCATCTGCAGATTGAAGCCAGACAAGCTGAGCCAGGCTCCTGCCCATCAGTATTGAAGGCGGGGAGGGCGTGTTGGGCAGCGAACCGGTCCCACCATCTCCGGGCAGGCCTTCTTCTCCGCCTTCGGAAGAGCTGCTCGGAGAACCGTTCCCGCCTGAGCCTCCACTCCCCGAGCTACCTCCGGAACTTTTTCCGCAGCTCACGGCTGCGACGCATACCAAGAAGATGCAAAACAGCGCAAGAACTTTTTGAACCATAGCGGCACCCCTCTGGAAGTATTTCCGACAGTGCAACTTCTACCCCGTCGTTCTTTTCCTGCCAATCGTGTTCTGGAGATGAATCGGATAGTTGATCTATGTGTTGAAAATGTTTACAGCGTACTCAGATTATAAAGGATACACGCGCCAGGTCAAGACAGAGACACCTTCTCTTAAGTTGTCCAACATAAGTTTGAAGACGGTACAGCTCTCGATTCATTCCTGATTTCTCCCTATCTCAACGGCCATCAGAGCAACGATAATGGTGATATTGCCGGATACAACGGAAGGGGAATGAATCGGAAAGGTTTCCCTTACCGCAACGTACCTGTGCGGAGCTTGTGCCCCAGCGGTAAAACCGCCGCGGTAATGGAAATTAGTAACAGTGGGGTGTGGCAGACAGGGGGGGGTGGTAACGGTCGGCCACCTTGGTTTATTTTGTTTCCCTTCTTTTGCGCCTATTCGACGGCGATCATCACATTTGTGGCCTTGATTACCGCATAAACCTCTTTCCCCTCGGATAAACCGAGGCTTTCGGCCGAGTTCTTGGTGATGACCGAGACGACGGGAAGGCCGCCGGGAAGCTCTATGACGACCTCCGAATTGACTGCTCCGTGTGTAACACTCTTTACCTTGCCTTTCAAAAGATTGCGCGCGCTGATCTTCATCATAGCCTCCTGAAGGATCTTTTTAATAACAGGATAATAAAGTCCCAAACGTGAAGCCGCAGGGTCTGAAAAAAGACGTGCCGCCAAAAGGCGTCGGCGCCGACAAATCCGACCTTTTACCCTGTGGTCCGCCGTTACTAACCGTGAGGGTAGCAAGTCTGGCAAAGAGGCGCCTCGCATCCCTCGAAAATGTCCTTGAGAAGGTCCGACTTCAGCGTGTAACCCGAACCCAGGGCAGACTCAACATAATCGATTTTCACGGACTTTGCCTTATCAAGGAGCGTCTTTTCGATGACAAATGTCACCCCTTCTTTCTCGAAAACCTGATCATTTTCCTTTTGCTTATCGAGCCCCAGGACAAGGTAAGGTCCCCTCCACCCGCCTTCCGTCATCAAGATCCTAATGGCCCCCGGCCCTTCCTGTTCTTCCAGGAACTGTTTGATTTTTTTGATTGCCCCTTCGCTTACTTCAACCATGAACCCTCCTCCTATTGTCTGTGGATTTAACATTCCCTTTCGCGATCATTGCATGGAGTAAATATATTTCTTTTCTGCAGGTCGTGCAATGCCGTAAACGGGGTGCCTCGGTCCGAGCCTATACTTTCCGGATAGGTCCGTGCGGCCTGAGATCCTGGATTACCCGCCCTGTTTACTTTTGCATAAGCCCGCTCCACAGGAGCTGGATTCCGGAGAAAAAAAGAAGGATATATACGAGACGCATGAACCACACCTCGTTAACGCGCCGGTTCAGATAGACGCCGAGGCGGACACCGATGTAGGTAAGAGGAGCGAGCATGAAGACGGTCAACAGGTTCCCGGGCCGTAAAAGGCCCAGCACTCCATAAGGAATCAATTTTACGGCGTTTGTTATAGCAAAAAAGACTGCAGTCGTACCGACATATATATGTTTTGGCAACTGTTGTGGAAGAAGGTATATTGCGACCGGAGGACCCCCGGCATGAGCGATAGTGGAGGTAAACCCTCCGGCTGTTCCCATGAACAGTCCTTCAAGCAAGCGGGGGCGATGTTTTTGTATCGTTCCGAAGATTATCTTCCTTGTTGCCTGAAAGGCAACGAAAACAAGGGCGAGAGTGCCGATTCCCAGGCGGAGGAGATCGTCCCTTCCCTTGAGAAATTCGAAAAAAAGGGCTCCAAGGAGAATACCGGCGAGGCCGCCGGGAATTAAGACCTTAATGCTGCGTTTGTCGAAATCTCTCCGATAATAGAAAAGTGCGAGCATATCGGTGACGATGAGCAAAGGCAGAAGGATAGCTGCCGCCTCCGCCACGCCTACAGTGAGGGAGACAAGAGGAGTGGCAAGGACACCTACTCCCGCCGCAAATCCTGCTTTCGAAATGCCGAACAGAAGGACTGCTATCGAAGCAGTTATCCAAAACAAGACCGGGTAGTCCGGAGCGGTAAACGTCATAAGAGTCACCGGAAGACAATCAAATGAGATAATTCCCTGCTTTATAATACAGGCGGTTCAGACAGACAAAACAGAAAGTGCTGTCTGAACCGCGCCGGGAAGGCTAAGCTTCTATCTTAAAAAGCTTCATCGCATTCTTATAGAATATCTTTTCGTTATCCTCCTGGCTGAGACCGAGTTCCTTCACGAACTGAGCGACCTTCTCGGGGCCTCCGATAGGATGGGCATAGTCGGTCCCTATCACAAGGTGGTCCGGCCCCATGAATTCGAGCGCGCATTTCATTGCAGGGATGTGAAACGATATCACGTCGTCCCATACCTGCTCCTTATAGTACTCCGAAGGCTCCTTCGGGAGCGGGTAATAGCCGTGGTCAGGGGCGTAGGTTTTAAAACAATCGTTTATTCTCCCCACCATATAGGGAAATACGCCGCCGAGATGACTGTGAATGAATTTCAGTTTGGGAAGCTTTTCAAGCACCCCGGTGAAAATAAGCCCCGAGATCGCCATCGTGGTGTCTATAATGAAGCCGTACAGAGGCAAGGGCATTTGAACCCTTTTCATGGCATCGGTGGTAACAGGAGGGGCAGGATGGATGAAAAAAGGCATATCATACTCAGCCGCAGCTTCGTATATCGGGAAGAACTCGGGCGCATAGACAGGCTTTCCGGCCAGGTTGGAGAAGAGCGTGACACCCCTTGCGCCCAGGCCTTTAGCCCTCTCAAGCTCTTTCACGGATTCTTTGACGTCCTGGTAAGGTAACGTTGCGTACGCATAGAACCTTCCCTTGTAGTTCGAGCACAGCTCAGCCAGGTAATCATTTACCTTCTTGGCCCAGACGACGCCCTCTTGAGCGGGGATGAGTTCGACCGACGGGCACGTGAGACTAACCACCTGGGTGTCAATGCCGTATTCGTCAATATCCCGGATGCGTGGCTCCGGGTCATAGTGCCCCGGCCTGCTCACTGTCGCGAGGCGCATGCCGTCGCTGTAGAAAACCATGCTCGTTGGACCCGTTCTCATCATTGTGGGGGAACCGGCCCTCCCATCGAGGTACTCCATCCATTCTTTGGGGTAAAGATGATTGTGGACATCAATTGTTCTCATTTAATCCTCCTAATATCCTTGTAATTTAATGCGCTTTGACGGCTGCTATTGCCGTCTGTCTCTTGAGAAAAACAAGCTGGGTCACTACCAGGACAGCCGTCACGACTGCTCCTCCCAAATTGATCATCCAATTGGGGTAAATGAGGGCGATACCGGTAATCATAAACACAAAACGTTCAACAACAGTGGCATTCTTCAGGAGATACCCGTGAAAGGCGACGGCCATGCAGCTTATTCCAAGGAAGGACGTTATGATTATCGCTGCAATATTTACGGGTGCACCCATTAATAGAAGCTCATTTCTGAAAACATAAAGATAGGGAACAAAGAATGCCGGCAAACAATAGACGAAGGTAATATTTGTCGTTTTCATGGGATCTGTTCCGGCAAGACCGGCCGCGGTGAATGAGGTGGGAGCAGCGGGTGGGCTTATGTTGCCAAGGGCGCCGAAAAAGAACACAAAAAGATGCGCCGCCATGGGGTTCACGCCCGCTTTCACCAGGGCGGGGGCAGCGATAACCGCGAGTATGAGATAACATGTCACAGGCGGCAGAGGAAGCCCGATTACCAGTGACGCGATCATCGTGAGGAAAAGGAGCGGAAGCAGGCTCCCACCGGACAGCATGATAAGGATGTCTGAGAATCGCTCGCCCATGCCGGTCATGCTTATAACACCCGTAATAAGGCCGGCCGAGGCACAACAGACGGCAACGATGAGGCATGCTTTGGCGCCTTTCTCGAATGCCGTGATTATTTTTTTGAATGTCATGCGCGTTGCCGGCCGGACATAACTGACGACTACGCAGCAGACGATCGACCAGAAACCTGCCTTAACCGGCGAAAGTTTAAGAACGGCAATGGCAAAGAGAAGGACGACGACAGGCAGAACCATGTAGCCACGTTCTTTCAGGACTTTGCCGATTTTAGGCAAATCGGATTTCGGAACGCCCTTCAGCCCGAGCTTGGCTGACTGGAGTTCCACCAGCATGTAAACCGCAACGTAAAAGAAAAGGCCGGGGATGAGCTGAGCACGGCAGACATCCCAGTAGGTCCCCCCTATCATATCGGGAATAATGAAAGCCACCGCACCCATGACGGGCGGAACGAGCATGCCGCCGGTCCCGGCCAGAGCAGTGATCGACGCCGCAGTCATGGGCTGGTACCCGGTGCGTATCATAAGGGGAATGGTAAAGACCCCGACAGCGGCCACGGCAGCTACCTGACTTCCGGTAATCATACCGAAAAGACAGCAGGCCATGATCGCCGCTTTTGCAGGCCCTCCGCGGAATCTTCCAAAAAGCGCGAGGCCAATATCGATGAACAACGACCCTGCCCCCGAGACATTCAGGAACGCCCCGAAAATAATGAAACATGCGATGGTTGTCGAAGAAACGCCTAAGGGCAGCCCAAGGATCCCTTCCGTGCTGAAGAAGTTGAAATTTATGGTCTCTTCAAAAGTGAAGCCCGTATGGGATATAAAGGAAGGAAGGTACTGTCCGACAGCGACGTACAGGAATCCGAGAAGACAGATGACTATAAAGGGTAGACCGATCATTCTTCGCGTCGCTTCAAGCACCAGAATTATGCCGACGAAACTGACGGACGAATCCAACAGATTGGGCATGCCTGTCCTGAAGCTTAATGCCTCGTACTCGACAAAAACGTAGGCGCCTATAAAGACAGAGACAAGCACCAGGATAATATCGACAGGCGAAAGAACACGGTTTTCAACGGGGATATTTGCTTCCTGACTGTCGTCGCTCCTGGCCTTCAGAGGATACATAAGAAAAACGAGTATCATGACGAAGACAAGATGCACGATACGTTGTATTACGCCCGGAAAAGGGCGAACACCGGCCGTGTAGATTTGAAAAGCTGACATCCCGATGGCTGCAATGAGTATGATGATGCTTCTTAATGATCTGCCCGGAGATTTCGCCGGCGCAGTTCTTGTTTCTGTTAAACCAGCCATTACCTCCTCCTCCGTCAGACTATTTCTTCAATGCACCAATCTCTTTCAGATATTTCTCGGCTCCCGGGTGGAAAGGAATGGCAAATCCCTTTGCGGCATTCTGAACCGTGAGCTCCTTTGCAGATGAGTGGATCGCATAATAATCGGACTTGTGCTCGTAAAGGTTTTTTATCATGTTGTAAACCAGGTCGGGATTTGCATTTGCGTTCGTATGAAGGCCGGTGCAGAATCCCATGATGGGGACATCGTTATTGAGCCCTTTGTAAGATTTTGCTTTAACCACACTGCGGTAGTAATAGGGATACTGCGAAAGCTTATTAAGGACTGCCTCATCGACAGGAACAATACGAACATCAAAATTTGTCGCCAGCTCCGTATAGGCCGCAATGGGAAATCCACCGGCAAGGAAACCTCCGTCGAGGCTGTTGTCCTGAATACCTTCCACTATTTCCCTGTAAGAATAGTATTGCGCTTTAAAGGCGTTCTTCGGCACGCCGTGCTCCCCGAGCAGAAAGAGGGCGGTGTTCGCCATTGTGCTGCCGGCGGCGCCGATCCCGAGCCTCTTTCCTTTGCAGTCTTTATAGGACTGAATGGATGACTTGGCCCGGACCACCAGATAAAGGTCCGTGTTGTTGATAAAGGTAACCGCTCGCAGATTCGGAAACGGCTTGCGCGCGTATTCATTATTGCCCTTATGCGCGTTGAAGCCGTCAACCGTAGCAAAAATGCCGAAAGCGTCTTTCTTTTGAGAATCCTTTTGCATCATTTTCCTTACGATATCGAGCGTGCCGGTCGACGCCTGCTGAACGAACTTGGTGTTCGGCATATACTTATTGCTCACGCTAACGATGCCTGCGCCAAGCACATACACGGTGCCCCCTGCGGGTAGCGTGTAAAGGGGAGTCAATTCCGGCGCAGCCTGCGAGACGCCTGCCATGGCAAAGAACATGGAAAAAACCAATAACCAAGTAGTGATACGTGTTGATGACATAGATAATTACCTCCCTGATTTTTTTTACCCTGAAGACTTGTATGAACCCTTCGATTGATCACCCCTCTTAACGTACTATTAACTGATTGTCAGACAGTGGGACAATCATAGGAAAAATGCGTTTTACGTGTCAAGAAAAATTTTATTTCTTGTTACTTAAACCAACGGAAACTCGACAATTAATGAGGAGCGAAGATGTTCTATATCGGCAATATTCCAGGGATTTTACTCAGGGCTGGCTGCAGCGCTCGCCTGATTCTTTTTGTTCGATCCGTCCTGTTCCGAATTATTCTTTTCCTCCAAGTCTTTTCTGTCCAACTATCTCTTCAAAGGACATTTTGAACTTCTCGTCCAAGAAAGCGAGATGCTCTTCCATCAGACGGATAGCGCGTTCCTTGTCGCGTTTCACGATTGCTTCCAGCACTTGTTTGTGTTCATCAAGTACCTTTTTCGATATCTCGACTGTTTGGGGAATGCGGCTCAAAAAATCAGCGGTGATAGCCATGATCGATTCGACGACTATTGTGAAGACTCCATTCTTTGAAGCCTGAGCGAGAAGTATGTGAAAATCGATGTTTTCGTCAAAGGCCTGGATCCCCTGGGAGATCTTGTCGGTCGCCTTTCTGATATTCTCGTTCAATATGGCAATATCCTTGTCCGTTGAATTGGCTATCGCATGGCTGATCACAAGTTTTTCTATCTCTACGCGGGCGACAGTCAGTTCGCTTACGGATATATTTTTCATTATCGCCGCGTCGAGAAACGACTTGCTTATTGTTTTGAGAATCGTATTGGTGATAACGGAACCGCCCCCACCTCCTTTTTGAACGGTAATGAAGCCTGATAATTCCAGCATTCGTAACGCTTCACGAACCGTCTGTCGCCCTACGTTGAATTGTCTTGCTATTTCTGACTCGGAAGGCAACTTATCCCCTGGTTTGAAGGTACCCTCCAGGATCATTTTCTTGATCTCCGTTGAGATCTCGTCAAAAGTCCTTCTGTTTCTGATGGGACTAAATAAAATTGGCTTTTTTTCCATTACCGCCCTCATTCCTTAAGTTTTATTGATTGTCAGACTATCATACAATACCAGATAAAGTTTTCTTGTCAAGACCTTGCTGGATAATAATGCCTCGTATTCGTTTTTTTGTTTTGATATCGGAAGAAGCCCGGCGATGATGGCGTGGACAGGCTGCTCGATGAAGGAGACCCTGTTTTCTCTATGAATTCAAAAACAACGAAAAATGCGGTGGCCCTGAACGGGAAGCCGGGACTCGTGTTTCGGGGGCGACCCGGTTTTTGGCGATGCCGGAAGCTCTTTTTGACTGGTTCGGGCGTTTATTGGGCAGATCTTGCGTTTGCCGGTTCTTCGATGCCGCGCCGCACGGAGTGCTTGAGCCCCTCGACCTTGGACTGGACGAGACCTCTTGCCTCGGCAGCTTGTATGAAGCCCTTGAACTGGTTGAACCCCAGTCCGTTGAAATAGATCTTCTTTTCAATGAGCTTGGAATTGACGCTCCGGTAGGAGTGATAGCTCGGCTGGTTCCCTTTGTCCAGCTCGGCAAGGACATCAACGAGGATCTGAAAGGCCCTTTGCTGAGGACCCTCTCTTTTTAAAACGCGGGCAACCGGGTAGACGAGAGCTTCCGTTCCTTTTCCCTCAATGGTTACGAAGCCTGCCTTCACCGCAGCCGTGACAAAATCGCTCCAATGGGAAAAATTGAGCTTTTTCTCGTTGAAATTGGGGTTTAGCATCTTCATGCGGATCTTCACCGATCCGATGCCGGGGTTGGTCTTCTTCTTTAGCATGAGATCGGCTGCTTCTGCGAGGACCTGGAACCAGTCCTCGATATTCATATGCGGGACAGCCGCTTTGATCTGCGCTCCTTTGTCCTCGGGCACCTGGGGAGCTTTTTCTGAAGTCTCTTCGTCGTTTCCGCCAGGCATCAACTCCCTGTAGTCGACATAACTGTCTGCAAGGGCAAGAAGGTCTTCGGATGCATTTTGCGTATTGCAGACAATATGGACAGTCTTCCCGGCCCGTCTCAGGGCCAGTACCAGGAAGCGAAAATCGCTGTCTCCAGTCACCAGTATAAAGGTGTCAATATGGTCGTGTATCCTGAGGATTTCAAGGGTATCCGACACAAGAACCATGTCGGAGCTGTTCTTCCGCCCTTTGGGGATGTGAACCAGGTAGAAATACCGCCGCGTGAGCGAAGGGGCGAGCTTTGCGAAGACTGCATTGGTCCAGTTCCCGTACGCCCGGGCAGTGACGACCCGGCCCTTGGATTCGGCGTGCTCGGTGAGGCCTTCAAGGAAGAGGGAGTCTGAGCCCGGATTGACATTTTCGAGATCCCACAGGATTGCTACGTTGCTCATGCTTTGTATTATACAGGTTTGCGGATGAGCACGCAAGGACCGCCGGGCCGGCACGCCGGAAGCCTCCCCCGGGATTGCAGGAACTGCTGATAATTGCTGTGTGATTCTGCTATAATAGGGGTCGCATGGTTTTTCCGCCCATACCCTCTCTTCTCATTGCCGCGGGACTGATGCTTCTGTCCATCCTTGTGGTAGCCAGGATAAAGAACATGGCCCTTTTCGGCAAGCCGGCATTACTCGTGCTGTCTTTGTGCGGCGTTCTGCTGCTCGCTCTCGGCTTCTTTCTTCACTTCAGCACATTGCCTGCATCCGTGAAAACGAATGCACCGCCCCTACAGACCGGGCAGCCGGACATCCCGCGAGGCGGGGCAGGGTGCACTTTCTCCTTTGAACCTAAATCGGTACGATGGGGCGAAGAGGTGACGATCAGGGTGGCCCCCGAGCCGGAGAGGGTTACGATTTATTACAATGGAACGCCACTTCCGCACAAAGTTCTCGGAAAGGGCACGTTTGTCGTTACCATACCTTCCATAAGCAAAAGTGGCTTTTTTACCCTGGATTGCAATGGAACAAAGGTCAAGGCAAGCGACGAGCTCGTCGTCTCTGCAAAATAGGACACCTCAGGCACAGCCGTCCGTCTTCTCACCTTCCCACCTTCCCAATCGTTGCTCCGCGTAGTCCAGAGCCTCCTCTTTTCGCGATATTTCGCCTGAAATCTGCTTCTCCCGTATTTGATCAAGCACATCGCCTATCGCCGGCCCTTGTTGAAATCCGAGGGCAATGAGATCATAACCCGAGACGATTCTGGGAAGCGGCTCTCTCCTCCATTCATCGTATGCGTCGAGCACTTCCCGGCATCGGTCCTTCACTTGAACGGTGGATTCGTTCTCTTCTCCCTTGGAGCTTCCGTAGAGGTCGAGAAGGGTGAGAAAGACAAGGGAAGGCGTCATCTCCTCCATCTTGTACACGAGTCTCCTGGTCGCCTTTTCCGTGGCCTCCCTGTTGCTTATAAGGAAGATGCGCATATGGTTCTCGATGATTTTCAGAATAACCCTCATTTCAGACGTGCTGAACCGAAGCCTCTCCATAATCCGTATCGCGATGTCTCGAGAGTGCCGTTCGTGGTAGAAGAAATGCACCCGCTCCTTCTCTTCATCGTACGAGAATGTCTGAGGTTTTCCCAGGTCATGAAAAAGGAGACCGTACCCGGCATATTTATTTTCCTTCACCGAGAAAGAGTGGAGCTTTCTGATCCTGTTCATGTACCTGAAACCGCCTATGGTATGACCGAGCACCTCAAGCTCCAGCCCTTTTTCCCGGTCCATTTCTCCAAGCGGAACAAGCTCCGGGAAGACCTCAAAGAGGAGGCCTGTCTCCGCCATGACCTTGATGCCCCCGTAGGGGTTGGGCGCCGCCATGATCAGGTCGAACTCATACTTGATTCTTTCCGGCGCCGTGCGATGTATGAGCCTTTTGTCTTCTGCTATGGCCATCTTCAGCTCGGGATCAAGCCTGAATCCCCTCAATGCGGAAAGATGCCGCATAGCCTTGATCATCCTTAAGGGGTCTTCTTCGATGGACTTCCGGCGGGGGTAGCGTATGATTTTCCTCTCTATGTCTTCCCTGCCGCCAAGGAGGTCTATAATCCTCCCACGCGCGAGATCATAGGCCATGGCATTGATGGTAAAGTCCCGACGGAGCAGGTCATCCCGAATGCTGCCATCAAGTATGGTGATGTCAACGGCTAAGTTGCCGGTTGCAATACGGTGGGTTTGAATGGGTTTCTTTCCGAGTAAAAAGCCGGCTGCGTTGAAGATGCTCTCGATGACCTTCAGATCTTCAGGACATTCAAGGGCGAAATCGTAATCATTCGGCAGATGGCCGAGAGCCACTTCTCGGAGTGCGCCTCCCACGAGGTAGACACCGCCCGAGAACTTGTGACCGGCCATCCTCCTTATGATCTTGAGCTTACCGATCCTGTCGGTGAAACCCGCTTGCCAATGGCGCACTACTGCGCCTTTTCGGAAAGGTCTGCCAATTCCCGTGCAATTCTCTTCAGGGCCATCATGATGTCCAGGTAGACGAAAGACGATTTTGGAGAGCAAATACCTTTGATCAAACGCTCCTGGTGGCCGAGCACGCAATCGTCTGTCCTTTTGAAAATGTGTTCGGCCGACGTCGCCACATACTGCTTGAAGTGCGGGTTCTTGGTCAACATGGCATCGTTGGTGTCCCTTGCAAGGTCTTTTGTAAGGGCCATGATCTCGCTGATCTCGGCAAGGGCCTTGTCCGTAAACGGTATTTCTGCTTCCACCGTTGTCCGGACGCCGTTCAGCAGGTTTTGGACGCCTATTCCAAGTCTCTGAAGGGAAGGCAGTATTGCGAGGGATTTCTCCTCAAACTCGGTTTTCTCCGTTTTTGCTGTTATCGCCTCATAGAAAGGCAAGCTGGAACGGACAGCTGCCATATATGTTTTTTCCGTTTCATTCAGCCGGCGTTTGTCCCGGGAGAAGAGACACTTCTTCAAATCATCCAGGATCGGCCCAATGGACTGAAGAACTTCGTTCACGACCTTTGCGTAATCTTTGTCATCCATGATTATCCTCCCTCTCTCTGTTGCGTTCGCGCTGTACCTGTCATCCATCCCTGCAATCGTTTCACCTTTTGCCCTGTATCCGCCGCGTTTCCGCCCAACCGCGTTATCTTCATGTTAAGAATATACCGCGGTTTCCCGGTTGGCAAGGATTGTAAATCTTTTTTTCATACTGTGCCAGCCTTTTGAAAGCATCCGTCTTCTCCCTGTCTTTTACCCTTGCCAGGTCCAGGCAGTCTTTAAGAAACGAAATAGAACCGTCATAAGGTTTTGCGGTAATGCAGGGGGAGAGATGTGACGCTTCTCTTCATTCCCTCACTATGTATACCTTGTCGTTCTCGTGGACTTTCTCTTTTACCTTAATACCCACGTCATCTCCGACGCTGACTTTCTGCACGCTTGCGTGCTCTACCTGCATGGAATCAATGGCCTGATCGAAATCGGTGGAATGGCCCTTTATCTTGATCCTGTCCCCGACTTTCAACTCGCCGGCCGTTATCTTTATTGCGGCGACCCCTATCTTTCCGAAATATTTCTCGACCCGTCCTATTTCTTCCATGTCGGCCTCCCTGAAAGATATTTTTCTCAATTTTACCATGCAAAAATGGCGCCGACAATCAACAAGATCGTGATGACAGGTATAAAAACGGGGGCGGTAATTTTGCCGCCCCCGTTGACTGCCGAAGGAAGAACTGAGACTGATCAGGAGTTAAGGATAACCTTGGCCCTTTCGTCCATAACATCGGTGATGAAGGGGATCTTTGTCTCCCTCTCCGTTTCCCTGTTTGCCGAGAAAAGGTCGCCGCGGGAGATTTCTCCAAGGTTGAAGCGGCGAGCGCCTGCCATCAACTGCTGCAACCCGGCCGCAAGCTTATCGGCGAGTGTAAACATTGCCACGGCGCCGTAGGGGATATTCTTCATTTCCTTTGCGCCCACTTTTTTCTGTACGTCGTAGTAGCCCGCGAATATTTCTTCAGCTTTCGACCCGAGTTCCTTGACTGACGGGGCCAGGTCATCCCAGTTGCCGTTCACCCGCTCTCTTCTGTCCGGATTGAGAGCGCCTTCGATGTTGGAGCCGAGGAAACCCGGTATCATCGCGGCCCTTCCCATGCATATCAGCTTCGTGTAGGGCGCGCCGAGGGCAAGGGCCTTGAATATATGATCTTCTCTGGCGAGTCCGCCTGCGAAGGCAATATCGACGACTTTCTGGCCCTTTGAGGCAAGAAATGAGGCGTATTCATAGGTTTTTGAATGGAGGAGCAGGGAGGGTACGCCCCACGTTTCCATCATGTTCCAGGGGCTCATTCCTGTGCCGCCGCCCGAGCCGTCGACCGTGAGGAGGTCGAGCTTTGCGTCGCTGGCATACTTTATTGCCATGGCGAGCGCTTCCATTCCATAGGAGCCGGTCTTGAGGGAGATTCTCTTGTAACCGAGCTTCCTGAGATAGTTGACCGACTTCATGAACGATTCCTGTACCTTGTCTGCTGTTGACAGGTCGGTATATCCCAGGCGGCTGTGGCGCGCGAAAGATTTGATCGCGCCGTGCTTGAATGCTTCCTGCACTTCGGGTTTTGTCGGGTCGGGATCGACGACATAACCCCTCTCTTTCAGGAAGAGTGCATAGTCGAGGCTGTCCACCTGGATTTCGCCGCCGATGTCTTTTGCCCCCTGTCCCCACTTCAGCTCGATGATCGCCTTATCGCCGTATTTGCCTATCACGTACTCTGCAACGCCGTTTCTCGTATCCTCGACGTTCATCTGGACGATAATCGCGCCGTAGCCGTCGAAATAACGCAAGAACGTCTCTATCCTCCGGTCAAGTTCAGGGGCCTTCTCGATCTTGCCCGTACCGTTGCCGTTCTTTATGACTGCTTTTCTGTCGATGCCCACCACGTTCTCGCCGACAACAATAGGAATGCCGACGAGGGCGGCGCCGATCGCGAAAGAATCCCAGTACTTTGCAGCGATAAACGTGGAGCCGAGGGCGCCTGTCATGATCGGCACTCTGGCCTTTGTCTTGACTTTGCTGCCGAATTCCGTTTCGATGCTCACATTCGGGAAGATACAATCATCAGCCGATTTTGTAAGGCCCTTCGGAAGACCTTTTACCCCGTAGTTATAACCCTGGACCCTGAGAGAATTGTAACAGACGCCGATATGGCTGGTGTTCGCACTTCCCGCGGTGACAGTGCCGAAATCTCTCGGATAGAGTATCTTTCTGCCCTTCAGGCTTGAAAGCCATGTTTCGCATTTTCCTTTGCAGTCGGCGCGACAGAGGGTACAAAGGCCGGACTCGGCCGGATTACCTCGGTTGACAGTCCCTATTGCATCATTCGTCTTAGACCATTCCATAGCACTCCCTCCTGGATTTGTATTGGTAATGAGTTGCCATTATTTCGGAAACTAATTGCCATATATTTCTAATATTGATGTTAACAATATCCGCAGCATTATGTCAATATATGATTGAAATAAAGTGGAAATAAATCGATGATCTTGTAAGGAAAGGGGATTTGTTGTAGGATAGATATGTGGCAAAATTGCCGTAATAGTGATGAAGAAAGATGGCAAATATGCCAAATGCCCGGCTGTTTGACATCGGGCGCCATTCTTAAGTAGAATCGATTGTCATGGTAGAAAAGAGAAAGAAAAAGAAACTGCTCATATTGGGTGTGCTCAAGAATTCCAGCGGGCCTCTCACGAGCGCAAAGATTGCCCAGGAACTGCTCCTTCTCGGCCATGAGGTGAGCGAGCGAACGGTCCGTCTCTATCTTCAGGAGATGGAGGCAAATGGTCTTATCGACGGCAACGGAAAAAGAGGGCAGCAGATAACGGAGCAGGGGCTGAGTGAGCTGGATTCGTCGAAGATTATTGAAAGGGTCGGCTTCCTGTCCGCAAAAATCGACCAGATGACGTACAGGATGAATTTCGACCTCAACACTACCTCGGGAAGCGTGGTGATCAACCTCACCATTGTGGAGCCGAAGCATGTTGCGAAGCACGTCGATCTCGTGAGCAAAGTATATGAAGACGGTTACGCCATGGGTCATCTGCTTACTTTCCTTGAGCCCGGAGAAACGCTGAGTCATGTCACTGTGCCGGAAGGGATGATCGGGGTGGGTACCGTCTGCTCGATCACCCTGAACGGAGTCCTTCTGAAGCACGGCGTCCCCACTGCTTCCAGGTTTGGCGGGCTCCTCGAATTACAGGACAGGAAGCCCGTGCGTTTCGCCGAGATCATCATGTATGACGGAACGAGTATAGATCCCCTCGAAGTTTTCATCCGGAGCGGCATGACCAACTACACGGGTGCGGTCCAGACAGGCACCGGAAGGATCGGGGCAAGCTTCCGGGAGTTCCCTGCCGAAAGCCGCGAGCTGGTGGAGCATCTCGCCGGAAAACTCAAGAGGATAGGTCTCGGGGGGTTTCTGACAATAGGCCGTCCGGGCCAGACACTCCTCGATATACCGGTGAGTGAGGGAAGGGTAGGGGCCATAGTGATCGGAGGGCTGAACCCTGTTTCCATTTTGGAGGAAATGGGCATCAGGGCCTATTCGCGAGCCCTGGCCGGCCTGATCGATTTCAGCAGGCTGTTCCGCTATGACGAGATGGCCAGCCGGATACGAAAATACCTCTGAGCCGATACCTCCGGACTGCCGGCAAGCCAAATCCATATAGATTCCAGCCGCAAAATCGTGTACAATAACACGGTACGCCGTGAAGAGATGTTTCTTGGATTACCCTTCGTCAATCTCCGGTCTACCGCATAAAAGCCATTAGGAAAAGGGATGTTTGACATAATCGTGATTGGAGCGGGCCACGCGGGCTGCGAAGCAGCGCTCGCAGCGGCGAGGATGGGAGCGGAAACGCTCCTTCTGACCATGAACCTCGACCGCATTGCCTACATGTCCTGCAATCCGGCAGTGGGGGGTCTGGGAAAAGGGCATCTCGTCAAAGAGATCGATGCCCTGGACGGGCAAATGGCGGTCAACACCGACGCGACCGGCATCCAGTTCCGGACGCTGAACATGAAGAAAGGACCTGCAGTCCGGGCAACCAGGGTCCAGGCAGACAAAGCCCGTTACGCCCTGAGGATGAAAAAAGTGCTCGAAGGACAGGAAAACCTGCGCCTGAGACAGGGTGTTGTCGAGCGCCTGATTACCGAAGACTCGCGGGTGATCGGAGTGGAAACCGGATGGGGCGAGAAATTCACGGGAAAAGCGGTGATCATTACAACGGGCACCTTCCTGAACGGCCTGATGCACGTGGGGTTTGAAAACGTCCCGGGCGGAAGGATGGGGGATTTTGCCTCCCACGGCCTTTCCGATTCTCTCCGGGAGCTTGGCTTTGAGCTGGGCAGGCTGAAGACCGGCACCTGTCCCAGGTTGAACGGAAAGACCATCGACTTTTCAAGACTTGAGGCCCAGTGGAGTGATGATCCTCCACGGCCCTTTTCCTTTCTCACCAAAGAGATCAAACAGGACCTCGTTGCGTGTTATGTCACGTACACCAATGAAAAGACACACGACCTCATCAGGTCGGGCCTCGACAGATCGCCTCTCTATACAGGGAAGATCAAAGGAACCGGGGTAAGATATTGCCCCTCGATAGAGGACAAGATCGTCAAATTCGCTGACAGGAAGCGGCACCAGATATTTCTGGAGCCCGAAGGACGCGACACGATCGAGTATTACCCCAATGGCCTCTCCACGAGCCTGCCCCTCGACATTCAGCTGTCCATGCTGCGGAGCATAGAAGGGCTCGAAAGCGTGGAGATCACGAGGCCTGGCTACGCGATCGAATACGATTTTGCCTATCCCACGCAGCTCTACCCCACGCTCGAAACAAAGCGCGTGAAAAACCTCTTCTTCGCGGGGCAGATCAACGGCACGACCGGTTACGAGGAAGCCGGGGCTCAAGGGCTTATCGCAGGCATCAACGCGGTACTGAAGGTTCGGGACGAGGAGATGTTTATTCCGGGGAGAGACGAGTCGTACATGGGCGTGATGATCGATGATCTCGTTACCAAAGGGGTTGACGAGCCGTACCGGATGTTTACCTCACGAGCCGAATACCGGCTTTTTCTGAGGGAAGACAATGCTGATCTGAGGCTTACCGAGAAGGGCTGCCGGATCGGTGCTGTATCGGACAGCCGTAAGAGACTGGTGGAAGAAAAGAAGTCGAGGATCGGTGAGCTTCTGGACATTCTCAGATCGACGAGGCTCGCACCCTCCAAATCTGTCAACGAAAGGCTGGCCGGACTGGGGTTTGAGAAGATAAAGAATCCGGTTACCCTGCAGGAATTGCTTCGACGACCCGAGGTGACGCTTTCGGATTTGGCGTGTCTTGAGGACCGAATTCCGTTGTTTGACGACGATGTTGCTTATCAGGTTGAGTTGAATATAAAA
Organism: Syntrophorhabdaceae bacterium PtaU1.Bin034; assembly: GCA_002067405.1. The sequence goes on from MVRP01000032.1 coordinate 48,929, forward strand.
TATCGGGGTTACACGGACAGACAAAAGGACATGATCGAAAGGGCAAAGAGGCTCGAGGACAGGAGAATCCCTTCCGATATCAGCTATCAAGAGGTGTCCGGACTTTCGAGGGAAGTGGTCGAAAGGCTCTCAAGGGTACGACCTTTCTCCCTCGGTCAGGCAGCAAGAATTCCAGGCGTCACTCCAGCTTCCGTAACCGCACTTCTCGTCCATTTGAAGAAGATGGGAGCGTTATAGAACGGTGTTGAGTGTCGAGTTTTGGGTGTCGAGTGAAAAGCAATTCGGGTCAAAGGATACAGTGATAATAAGTCTGAAAGGCCGGTGGGTATAAGGGAATGAATGAAAAATCAATGAGTTCCTCAATCCGGAACTCTGAACTCAAAACGCAAAACCTGCCCCTTGTCGCTCTTTTGAAAGAAATGGGGGCTGATGTCTTCGGCATAGCCGACATGGCCCGCTACGATCGGGAGATACTCGGTCTCGGCGATGATATTTCGGCCAAGTATCCCTTCGCGATTTCTTTCGGCCTTCTTGTATCCCGGGGCGTTCTCAAGACCTTGACCGACGGTCCTACCCTTTTCTATCTCCATCATTACCGGCAGGTTAACTATCGTCTTGATATGATCGCCTATCTCCTTGCGAAGAAGCTCGAAGGAATGGGATATGACGCCCTGCCGCTCGCGGCCTCCCAAATGGTCGACTGGCAGAACCAGAAAGGGCATATTTCTCACAAACATATCGGACAGGCGGCTGGAATAGGATGGATAGGACGGAACAACCTGCTTGTCCATCCACGGTACGGCTCCCGGGTCCGTTACAATACTATCCTGACGAACATGCCTCTGGCACCCGATGAGCCGGCTGAATTCGGATGCGGGTGGTGCACGGCCTGCATGTCTTCCTGCCCGGCATCCGCGATCAGGGAAGAGCCGGCGGACTTTGATCACAGAGGATGTTTTGCCATGCTGCAGGTTTTTAAGAACAAAAGGAACCTTGGCCATCACATATGCGGCTTGTGTGTGAGGGCCTGTGGAGGAAAAGAATGAACGCATTGATTGCGCTCGAGGATGGGACGGTTTTTGAAGGCAGGAGTGCCGGGATTGAAGGTGAACAGGAAGGCGAGATCGTATTCAACACAAGCATGACCGGTTATCAGGAGATCATCACCGATCCGTCCTATAAGGGGCAGATGGTGACCATGACCTACCCGTTGATCGGGAACTATGGCGTCAACGAAGAAGACGTCGAGTCACGGGGTCCGAAAGTCGAGGCTTTCATTGCGAGGGAGTTCAGCAAGATCACGAGCAATCACAGGGCAAAAGAGGGCCTTCTCGATTATCTCGGCCGGAACGGCATTATGGCCATAGAAGAAGTGGATACACGTGCCCTTACCAAACACCTGAGGGTGCGGGGCGCGATGAAGGCGATCATATCCACCAAGGATCTCGACCCGGAGAGCCTTGTGCAGAAGGCCAGGAATTCCGTGGGGATAGTCGGCATAGATCTCGTCAAGGAAGTCACCTGTGAGGCTCCCTATGTATTTGACGGAGATAATGGCGATCTCACCGTGGTTGTGATGGACTTCGGCGTGAAGATGAATATCCCCCGTATGCTGAAAAAGGCGGGATGCAGGGTGATCGTGGTGCCTGCAAGGACCAGGGCGAAACAGATTCTGGAAATGAAGCCGGACGGGGTGCTTCTGTCGAACGGCCCGGGTGATCCCGAAGGAGTCCCTGATGTGGTCGAGGAGATACGCAAGCTTTTCGGCAAGATACCGATCTTCGGCATCTGTCTTGGGCAGCAGCTTCTCGGTCTTGCTTACGGGGGCAAGACCTACAAACTCAAATTCGGGCACCGGGGAGGCAACCAGCCCATTAAGGAGATTGCAACGGGAAAGGTCTATATTACCTCTGAAAACCACGGGTTCGCGGTCGACATAAATTCATTGGTAAACCAGCGGGTAAAGGCCACTCACGTCAATTTGAACGACGGGACCCTTGAGGGAATGGAGCACGAGATTTATCCGATTTTTTCCGTGCAGTTCCATCCCGAGGCCTCGCCCGGTCCACACGATTCTTACGGTCTGTTCATGAAGTTCAGACAGATAATGGAAGCCTTCAAGAAGGAGAGACATGCCTAAGCGGACAGATATTAAAAGCATTTTTCTCATAGGATCGGGACCGATAGTCATCGGTCAGGCCTGTGAATTTGATTACTCCGGAAGTCAGGCGTGCAAGGCGCTCAAGGAAGAAGGGTATAAGATCATTCTTATCAACAGCAACCCCGCTACAATCATGACCGACCCGGCAATGGCAGACCGCACCTACGTCGAGCCACTGATCCCGGAGGTCCTTGAGGCGATCATAAAAGCCGAGAGGCCGGACGCACTTCTTCCCACCCTCGGCGGCCAGACAGGGCTTAATCTGGCGACGATTCTTGCCGAAAAAGGCATTCTTGAACGCTATCACGTAGAACTGATCGGCGCTGACTATGGTGCGATAAAAAAGGCGGAAGACAGGGAAGAATTCAAGGCAGCCATGGAAAGGATAAACCTCGAGATTCCCCGCTCGGGCTTTGCGTATGGCGTCGAAGAGGCGCGAAAGGTGGTAAAGGAAATCGGCTTTCCTGCCATTATCAGACCGAGCTATACCCTGGGTGGCACCGGTGCTGCGGTCGCATACAACGTTGAGGAGTTCGAGGCGCTTGCAGCCCGGGGCATCGAGAGCAGCATGATCAACGAGATCCTCATCGAAGAATCGGTTATAGGCTGGAAAGAGTACGAACTTGAGGTGATGAGGGACAAGAAGGACAATGTCGTCATTGTGTGCTCGATAGAGAACTTTGATGCCATGGGCGTTCATACGGGCGACAGCATTACGGTTGCCCCTGCTCAGACCCTGACCGATAAGGAGTATCACGTGATGAGGGATGCGGCCATCGCCATCATCCGGGAGATCGGGGTAGAGACGGGAGGCTCCAATATCCAGTTCGCCGTTCATCCCGATACGGGCCGGATGGTGGTCATCGAAATGAACCCGAGGGTATCGAGGAGCTCCGCCCTCGCTTCAAAGGCGACCGGCTTCCCTATTGCCAAGATTGCGGCAAAGCTTGCGATAGGCTACACGCTCGACGAGATACCGAACGACATCACGAAGAAGACACCCGCCTCTTTCGAGCCCACCATTGACTACTGCGTGGTGAAAATTCCCCGATTCACCTTTGAGAAGTTCAAAGGAGCGGACGAAACCCTGACCGTCTCCATGAAATCCGTGGGCGAGGCCATGGCCATAGGCAGAACCTTCAAAGAGGCATTACAGAAAGGTTTCCGGTCGCTTGAGGTCGGTGCGCACGGGATTATCGATGACCGCCGCCCGGACGGGCCGGAGGACCTCGAACTGATCAAGCAGAAGCTTATCGTCCCCAACAAGGATCGGGTGTTTTTTATTCGGCGTGCCTTTAAAGCGGGAATGGACATTGACGAGATCTTTACCCTTTCAAAGGTAGACAGATGGTTCCTCAAGAACATCCAGGAGATCGTGGAGTTTGAAAAGGAGCTGGAGGCGTACAAGAGCGATCTCCCCATGTTTTCGAGAAAGGACCACATCCCTGTCGAATTGATGAAGAGGGCGAAGAAGTACGGCTATTCAGACAGGCTGATCGGCACGATCCTGGGTCTCACCGAGGGAGAGGTGCGACAGTGGCGTCTTGAGCGGGGCATCGAGAGCGTTTTCAAGCTGGTCGATACCTGCGCAGCCGAGTTTGAGGCCTACACACCTTACTACTATTCCACCTATGAGACGGAAAACGAATCACGCGACTCCGACAGGAAGAAGATCATGATCCTGGGCGGGGGGCCGAACAGGATAGGACAGGGCATAGAGTTCGACTACTGTTGCGTTCACGCGGCTTTTGCACTGAAGGACCTGGGCTACGAGACCATCATGGTCAACAGCAACCCGGAGACGGTGAGCACCGACTACGACACGTCGGATAAGCTCTACTTCGAGCCGTTAACCCTGGAAAATGTGCTGGATATCGTGAGGAGGGAGAAGCCGGACGGCGTGATCGTCCAGTTTGGCGGTCAGACCCCGCTCAACCTCGCCGTACCCCTGAAGAGCGCCGGGGTGAACATTATCGGCACGACTCCCGAAAGTATCGACGTAGCGGAAGACCGTGAAAAATTCAAGGCGCTTCTCAAAAAGCTCAACCTGATCCAGCCGGAGAACGGTATTGCGACATCCTTCGAAGAGGCGAAAAAAGTTGCAGCTGCCATCGGCTACCCTATCGTGGTCCGGCCGTCGTATGTGCTCGGAGGAAGGGCGATGGAGATTGTCTACGCAGAGAGCGATCTGGAATCCTTCATCGAGAAGGCGTACGAGGCATCCCCCGATCTTCCGATCCTTATAGACAAGTTCCTCGAAGACGCCATCGAGATAGATGTTGATGCGGTTGCCGACGGCGAGCAATGTGTGGTGGCGGGCATCATGGAGCATATAGAAGAGGCGGGTATTCATTCCGGTGACAGCGCTTGTGCGTTGCCCCCCTATTCACTGAATGACGACCTGATCGAGCGCATAAAGCTAAATACTTACGAACTGGCGAGAGAGCTTCGTGTCATCGGTCTCATGAACATCCAGTATGCAGTAAAGAACGATATGGTGTACGTGCTTGAGGTGAACCCGAGGGCCAGCCGTACGGTTCCTTTCGTGAGCAAGGCAACCGGCATCCAGTGGGCAAAGGTGGCGGCAAAGCTGATGACAGGCATGAAGCTTAAGGACCTGGGGATAGAGAGGGAAGTGGAGGTCAAGCACATTGCGGTCAAGGAATCCGTCTTCCCCTTTAACAAGTTCTTCGGTGTTGACACGATTCTCGGGCCTGAGATGAAATCGACCGGTGAGGTGATGGGCATCGACTTCAATTTCGGCGCCGCCTTCTGGAAGTCTCAGCTTGGCGCCGGACAGAACCTCCCGTTCGACGGCAATGTTTTCCTGAGCGTAAAGAACAAGGATAAGAGAAACGTTGCGTTCATCGCGAAAAAGCTCTCCGATCTGGGTTTCAGGATATATGCGACGAGGGGAACGGGGAAAATACTCGCGAACAGCGGCATCGATACCACGTTCGTCAACAAGGTATCAGAAGGAAGGCCGCATGTGGTCGACATGATCAAGAACGGCGAGATCCACCTTATCATCAATACGCCGAGCGGCCGGAAACCCAAGAATGACGAGGTTTTGATCAGGGCAGGGGCCGTTCAGTACAAGATCCCCTACACCACGACCATTTCAGGTGCTCAGGCGGTCGTGAATGCAATAGAAACAATGAAGAAAGGCATTCTCACGGTCAAGCCCTTGCAGGATTACTACACCACTTAGCCGTTCCTCTCATTTCGGCAACCGGGCAAGCAGGTATATCATCAAAGGAGCTTGCCCGAAACTTTGCAGCCCCTCTTTTTCACTACTATATTTCTATTGTGAAACGATAACCGCTGGAAGGAGGGCAGATATGTTCACGCTGGAAATGACCGACGAGGAAGCGAAGATTGTTAAAAGCGTGTTGGAGAACTACCGGTCCCATCTCGAGGTGGAAATACATCGCACGTACAAAAGGGACTTC
>MVRP01000033.1 GCA_002067405.1 Syntrophorhabdaceae bacterium PtaU1.Bin034
GAATGACCGTACGGGAGAGGCCCACAAAGACCTGGCAGAGCACTCCCGGGGGGATGATAGAGTAGATGAGGTCCACGATACGACTCCCTTATTCCCGCAAGATCAAGACTATTTCTTGCGGAGCTTCAAAATCTCGTCACAGGTAGACATGTAATCCTTCGGAGGAATAACCTGCGTGTCGCCCGATACGAGGAAATTGTATTTCGGATCTTTCTTCGTGACGCCAAAATAAGTAGGGAGCTCAAGCTGGTGGTCGCACGCTCTTATGGCCAGCGGTCCAACCGGGCTGTCAATGGTCATTCCCTCGATGGCCTTGATCAATGCTTCCTTGTCCACCTTGCCTGCTTTCTTGAAACCCTCGGCTATGAACTGAGCGGTCATGTAACCCACCAGGGCAGACGCCTTGGGATATCTCTTGAATGTCTTGTAGAAGTCGTCCGCAAACGCCCTATTAGCCGGTGTATCGGGATAGTAGAAGAGATAATTGGCTGTTCCGTAAACACCTTCCGGCGCGTCCTTGCCCTGAGGCAAAAGGGTCCCCAGTTCGTTAGCCGTATGCTGATAGAAAGGTATCTTCTGACTCAAGCCTGTGGCTTTCGCGGCCTTCTGGAAATTGACCATACCAGAGCCCCCGGTGGCAACAATGATAAAATCCGGTTTTGCGGCCAGGATCTGCGTGATATAAGGGGTGAAATCGGCTTCTCCGACCTTCCACCACGATTCCCCGATCTTCCGGGCCTTCGGATTGAGTCTCTGCAGGTTTTTCCATACGGCTTCCGCAATGGCATGTCCGTACTCATAATCATCTCCCGCGATCCAGTATTTTACATAGGGTTTCTTGGCAAGGGCGACAGCAGCAGCCCTTCCGGCCATCTCGGTGTTTTCGTTCATGTTGAATACGTACCTGTGGCCCTTTTCCCCGATGATCTTTTCACTCTTTGAATAAGTGACGAAAAACGGAATTTTCTCCTTTTTCGCGAAATCCGATACTGCGAGGGCGGTGCCGCTGTTGATCGTCCCCACGAGCACGTCAACGTTCTCCTTGAGCACCAGCTCCTTTGCCATCGCCAGACCGATATCGGGCTTGAACTTCTCGTCGCGTGTCGTATATTCAATCTTCTTGCCTAATACCCCGCCTTTGGCATTGACTTTGTCCACGGCCAGCTTAAAGCCGTCAAGCACGTCAAGGGTATAGTTCGAAGCCGGTCCTGTATACGTATCGACCAAACCGACCTTGATGGTGTTTGCCGCGTGCGAGAGCGAACACACAAGGAACAGGCCGGCACACAGCGCCGGGAGAACATAAAGCAAACTCATTCTTTTCATGGCACTCCTCCTTTTTTATTAATGATGACCTTTGTGGTTGATCCCCCCAATGAACACACAACACTACCTTAGCCGCGTCGTCCTTACCATCAGGAAAGCTTGATTTTTTTGTTTAAGAAGCTTGATAAATTTGTGAAAAGGATTTCCATGCAATTGCCGCACGGGATATCCGCTTTCCTCCATCTATTCTACTGATGTTATACCGTTTTGAATAGCAAATTTGACGAGACTCGGCATATCGCTTATACCAAGCTTCTGCATCAGGTGGCTGCGATAGGTCTCTACGGTCTTGGGAGACAGAAAAAGCGTCTCCGCTATCTTTGCATTTGACTTCCCTTCCACAAGAAGCTGGAGGATCTCTCTTTCCCTGGAGCTCAGCCGGGAGAGCGGGCCCTCGGTATCTGACCTTCCCCCTTCCCTGATGTAATCACCTACCAGGACTTCAGATATCTCGTCGCAAAGATAGATCTTCCCACCACGTACGGTCCGGATGGCCTTTATGATGTCGTCGCCCGCCGATTCTTTCAGGATGTAGCCCCTTGCCCCTGCCTTGAATGCGCGGTATATGTGCTGGGTGGTCGAATACATGGAGAGAACGATCACCTTCGTGGACCGGCAGGCCTGGCAGATTTGCCGGGTTGCTTCAATGCCGTTCAGCTCGGGCATGGCAATATCCATCAGCACGATATCGGGCAACAGTTTCATTACCTGGCGGACCGCGTCGCGTCCGTCGCCCGATTCGCCCACCACCTCGATATCTGGCTGCGTTTGCAGAAGCAGGCGGAAACCTTCCCTTACCATACGGTGATCGTCGGCCAAAAAAACCGTCACGCTCATATCAGCACCTCAATAGTCACGTGTGTGCCCCACCCGGGACTCGACTCCACAAGGCACTTGCCCCCGATCGCAAGAGCCCTCTCCTTCATGGTGATCAACCCCCATCCCCGTTTCCCATCCCTTCCGCCGATCTTTTCCGGATCATAACCGACACCGTTGTCGCTCACGCGGACTTCCAGCCTTTTACCCTTTACGCCCACTTTTATATCCACCTGGGTGGCGTGGGAATGCTTCACCACATTCGTCAGGGCCTCCTGGACGATCCTGAACACGGTATTCTCTACGGAAGGTGAGAAACGGACATCCCCGTTATTCCCCTGAACGTTGATACTAATGCCCGCCCGTTGGGCGCACTGTTTTCCATAGTGGTCTATCGCTGCTGCCAGCCCGTAATCGTCGAGCACGGGAGACCGCAGATCGGTCATCAGGTTCCGTATACGCTCGGTTGTCTGCTTCACGATACTCATCGAATCATTGATGCGCGCATCTATCGGGTCCACCACGTTCGGCTCGTTCCTCGGGATCAGGGAACGGAGAATATTAAGATTTACCCCGAGGATGGTCATGTTCTGGCCGATCTGATCGTGGAGTTCCGTCGACAGTGTTTTCCGGCCCTTCTCCTCGATCTCGGAGGCCTCCCGGCCAAGCGAACGGAGCTGTTCCCGGGAGGCCTCAAGCTCGCGCTCTGTCTGTTTTCGTCTTCGAATGCTCACCAGGAGCACGGATATAACCAGGAGGAGGAAGGCTATTGTCACCGCGACAATGTAGATCCAGTTCCTGTACTTGAAATAGAATGTCTGGGGCAGGTTGATGATGACGCTGTCCCTGGGAAGCTTTTCCGTAGCGATATTGAACCGCTGCATCTGGGCGTAATCGAATATGTAGCGTTTCGGGCTCGTCATCACTACAGGGATGTTCTCGATCCGTTCTCCCTCAAGTATTCGTAGCGCCATCCTCCCCGCCGTCTCTCCCTGACCGTAGCCATGGACCACGAGGCCGCCGACAACGCCCAGACCGAGATTGAAGTCATTAGTCGTGTAAACGGGGACCTTGGAGTATCGAGCCACCAGGGCGCCTATTTCATTGAAGTCAAAGATCCTCCCCTGCTTATCCCTGCTGAAGGCGGAATAGAGGACCACGCTGTCGGGCGGCAGTGTGTCAAGCTCCTTGAGAATCTCTTCGACCTTCACATCCTCAAGGAGGAGGAACCTCACTGATTTCTGAAAATAGGGCATTGTCTCGATAAACCCGTCATGCACTGCCTGCCCGGTCCTTGTCCATTCGTTGATAAATACGATCTGCCGCGTGTGAGGATGGATCCTCAGCACCAGCTCGATGCATCCTTTCAGATCGTTCTCCTCGTTGACGCCGGTGAAAAGCCTGTGCCCTTTGAGTTGCGATTCGTGAAAGTAATTTACCCCGCAAAACACCACGGGAGTCCCCGGAAAAAGCCTGTCCCGGTACTTTCTCATGAAGTCCAGGGCGTTGTTATCGGTAACGATGATCAAATCGAATTTGTAATTCCTGTATTTGAGCTTGTAGACCTCGTACAAACGCTGAGAATAGAGGTCTCCGAACACTTTCTTGGTGTCCATGTATTCAATGTGGAGATTGTTCCTCCCCACGACCGGCTTAAGCACAGATTCGATGCCCGCGTTCTCGTCATCGGTCCACTTGTAGCCCTGGTAATATGAATGGAGCACGAGCACGCGCTTCTTTGAAAGTTGCGTTGCTGAACTATTTCCGGGGAGAACGATCGGTATGGTGAAAACCAGCACCAGCGACCACAGAATCCTAAGCCAAGGCCGTGTCCCATCCAATCTCGCCCTGATCGCCATCATACTCATCTCGAACAAGTAGCGGTAATTCTACCACATTTGTTAAAGGACATGGGCCATAACGCGACAACCCGAATGCGCAAGCCCGCTCGTGCTGCATACCCGTGACCTACGTGACGGGTGCGTAGATCAATTTCCAGACTTGAGAAGTGACAATTTCATGGAACAATGGGATTAATTTGATCATATCAACTATTGATGATATGTATGACACATTTTTGGTTGAATATTAAAAGAACAATGTGGGGTCAATTCAACATTCATTTATGGATATGCCCTTGACATCGAGTATGCCAGTCTTTATCATTTTGATACATGGAAGAGTTGCCAATACCGTCAAACAGCAAGCCCTCTTGTTGAGGACCACGGAGACGGACTCAGGTGAGCCCTCCCCGCATGGACCAGCCCTTTATGACCGGGTCTGTGGATACGTCCATAGGCGCGGTATCTCGGGTTTCTTCAAGCCTCCGTTCGGCTGACCGGCTCGGCTCGTACAAGGCCCGATGGGGGATAGGACGGATGAATTACACCGTTGATCCGGGGCTTTATGCCCTCGGTCAGCCGGGTGCCGACTCGCGGGTCTTCGTGACGGCAAACTACAAAATGAGCTTCGACCGTTTGAGGGCTTCCCTCACCGGCTCAGATGTGTGGCTCCTTGTGCTCGATACGAACGGTATCAACGTGTGGTGTGCTGCAGGCAAAGACACCTTCGGCACCGACGAGTTGGTAAGCCGGATTGAAGGTTCGGGCCTTGCCGATCTGGTATCCCGCAGGGAACTGATCCTGCCGCAGCTGGGCGCCCCCGGTATCGCCGCCCATGAGGTTAAAGCACGTTCGGGATTCCGGGTTATTTACGGGCCGGTCAGGGCGGAAGATCTGCCGTCGTTCATAGAAAGCGGGCTTAAGGCAACACCTGAGATGAGAACAAAGACGTTCAGCGCCCTCGAAAGGCTTGTCCTTGTTCCGATCGAGTTGGTGAGCGCGGCCAAAGTGGGCATAGCCGCTTCAGCGTGTCTGTTTGTCCTTTCCCTCTTCCTAGGCGGTTTTTCTTTGTCACGGGCGACCGAGTACACGCTTGCCGGTGTTGTGGCGCTCGGTGCCGCTATTCTTGCGGGAGCCGTGCTCGCACCTGTCTTTCTTCCGTGGCTTCCCGGCAGGGCCTTCTCTCTGAAAGGATTTGTTGCGGGCCTTTTTGTGGTTGCAGGTCTCCTTTCGGGCGGCGCAACGCCATTGCATCTGAGTCAAGCGGCGCTGTGGTCGCTGGCCCTTTCGATTCCTGCCATGTCCGCCTACCTGGCAATGAATTTCACCGGTTCCTCTACATTCACTTCGCTGTCAGGCGTACGCAAGGAGATGCGGTTTGCGCTTCCGCTGGAGATAGCGGGAACAGCTGCCGGATTCGCGTTGTGGGTTACGGGGCTGGCAATAGGGAGATAACAGGATGGAACGAATGAAATATCTCAAGAACGTAGTGACTCTCTCCTTTCACCCCGAGAAATGTAAAGGCTGCGGTATGTGCCTTGCCGTCTGTCCTCAGAGTGTATTTACCAGAACAAACGGCAAGGTTGAAATCGCCGACCGGGATGCATGCATCGAATGCGGTGCGTGCCGGAGAAACTGTCCTCACGAGGCCCTTTCGCTCCGTTCGGGCGTAGGTTGCGCCAGCGCCGTTATCAATCAGATGCTGGGCCGAAAAAGGGCCTGTTGTGTCGTTGGAGAAGAAGACTGCTCCGACACCTCGTCGCAGTGCTGCTAGAAAAATCCGGCCCTCTCTTGTCCTCTACTTAAAACTCACTGATATTTCCACCGGTCCCTTTGGATCAAGACCGATATATCGAACCTTTACGCCGGTACCGGGTTTGGCAGGGATCGGTTTTGTGAGCGATCCGAGAGACAGCAGATCGCCCTTTTTCAGTTTCTTTCCCTCTGCGGCAAGTGAATCCTTTAACCATAGAACGACGCTGAGAGGGTCGCCGAGAAGGGCTGTTCCTTTCGCTTCACCTAATAGCGCCCCTTTTTCATCGAACGCTTGGAGCGTAAAGTTCTTCAGACGGTCCCGCCATTCCGGCGTTGCAGCAAGGGGAATCGGGTCGCCCATGACGCCGTGCCGCGTGCCCACGTTTATTGCTACTATTGCAGCAGCGGTCGGCTTCACGGTTTTATCAAACGCCATATCAGGAAGCTCGATGAAAGGGATCACTGCATCAAGGTATTTCAGCGTTTCCTCGGCGCTCTTGACCTGGTTGACAGCCTCATCTCCCACCCTGACCACCAAATCGCCTTCTGCAAACGAAATGGCACCGAAGCCTGCGGGAACAGTTGCGCCGCTTTTGATCAGCATCTTTTCAAGCAGCGTCCCGCGGACCGGTTGAGAAACGCCGAAGACCTTTTGCACGTTCGGGTTTGTGAGTCCTGCTTTATATCCGACGGGTGCTCCATATTCCCTGCTGATGATATTTACAAACTCCTCCTGTACTTTGGCGGCCTGATCCAAGGTCATCTGTGTGTCGATATCCGTAAGGGCGTTCTTTTTCAGATACTCCTCGGCCAGAATGGCACCCACGTCCGCCGCCCGCACATGATTTGATCCCAGGAAAAACGCAAGAGCAATCAGCAAAAGTAGTGCGGCAGGATAATCTTTCAACAGCCGTATTTTCATAACCCCCCCTTTTTTTTATTAATCGCCACGATCTTATTCAACTACCCAACTGGCCTTGCTGTCAGCCGTTAAGGCAATTGTTGCACAACCAATGTCCGTTTTTCAAATGAAGTTTGTCTCGCTGAAGCTCGCGAATTGCTCGTGTTCCTCAACGGATTCTGTCATTCAATAACGCTTGACAGGCGGTCGACAAAAGTAATAAAATACTGTCGGCACATTGGCGTGCCGAAAATGACGTGGACGTCCAAATGGACGTCCTATTTTTTTAATGGTGTGTGAAACATGACGGAGGCTAACCAGCACAGTAATAATTCCGGCAACGTAACCATCTTCTTCTGCCGTCAGATAGACCCTGATCAAGATGTCAACAGGCGCCATCTCGAAAAAGAACTGGGCTCAAGGATCAAGTTCTTCCCCCTCCCCTGCAGCGGCAGAATAGAGGCGTTGCATTTCCTGAAAGCCCTGGAAGCCGGTGCGCGCAAAGTTTACCTTATTGCGTGTCCGGACGGCGCATGTCGTTACGGGCAGGGTAATCTTCGAGCCCGAAAGCGGCTTGATTATGCCAGAAAGCTCATCGCGGAAATAGGCCTTTCAGGTGATCGTCTCGAAATTGTTACTGCGCCACGTACGCTTCCTGTTTCGATCGATGCGGTAGCCCGCCAGATTTTGACTCTAACCCCTGCGAATGCCGGTTTCACGGGTTCAGTCGAGACGGCCAAGACCGCCGTACGATAGCATTTATGAGGAGAAAAAGGAGTAAACGATGATAACGGCTGAAAGGAAACCTCTCTCAGAGATAAAGGCCAGCATCGCGCCATACAAAAAGATCCTTGTAGCAGGGTGCGGCACGTGTGTTGCGGAGTGCGCGGCCGGCGGCGAGAAGGAGGTTGCCCTCCTTGCATCACAGCTCAGAATGGATGCGGCGAACGAGGGACGCACGATCGAGATCAAGGAGATGACGCTGGACAGACAGTGCATTTACGAGTTCATCGATCAGGTGACCCCGATAGCCGATCAATACGACGCGATCCTCTCCCTCGGTTGTGGAGCAGGGGTCCAGGCGATGGCCGATGTGCTCGAGAAGGTGCACGTGATCCCGGCGCTCAATACGACCTCAATCAGTGAGACCAGGGACGCAGGTGTATGGCTGGAAGACTGCCGGGGCTGCGGCGACTGCAAGCTCGACCGGTTCGCCGATGTCTGCCCGATTACGCGGTGCGCCAAGGGGCTGTTCAACGGGCCGTGCGGCGGTTCCAAGGAGGGCCGTTGCGAGGCCAACCCGGAAGCGGACTGTGCATGGCAGCTTATTGTCACCCGGCTTGAGAACACCGGCCGGATGAATACGATTGAAGAGATATATCCCCCTGCCGATTGGTCAAAACAACAGGGGAAGGGACCCAGGAAAATTGTGAGGGAGGATCAGAGACCGTGATGATCGAGAGCCGGCTGAAAAAAGTACTGAACGGAGGCACGTTTGCCGTGACGGCAGAGTGTGGTCCCCCCAAAGGCGCAGACCCGGAAGTGATCAGGAAGAAAGGAAGCCTCCTGAAAGGATATGTGGACAGCGTCAACGTAACCGACAATCAGACCGGTGTCGTCCGGCTGAGCAGTCTTGCGTCATGTGCTATTTTGCGTGAGGAAGGGCTCGACCCCGTCCTTCAGATGGTAACGAGGGACCGAAACCGGATCGCCTTGCAGTCCGACGTGCTCGGCGCTTCCGCTCTCGGAATCAGGAACATCCTCTGCTTGAGCGGCGACCACCAGACACTCGGGAACCAGCCTGCGGCAAAGGGTGTATTCGACCTTGATTCCATGCAGTTACTCCAGGTCGTCCGCCAGATGAGGGATAAAGGCATAGTCCTGGGTGGCGACCAGCTCTCCAGCATGCCCGAGCTTTTTATCGGTGCAGTGGAGAACCCCTTCGGTGATCCGAGAAACTACCGCGTGGCGAGGCTCGCCAAAAAGGTACGGGCAGGGGCGGAGTTCATCCAGACCCAGTGTATCTATAACCTTCCCGCCTTCAAGGAATTCATGAAAGAGGTGTGCGACAAGGGTCTCGACGAAAAAGTCTTCATCCTTGGCGGCATAACACCGATAAAATCGGCCCGGATGGCAGAATACATGAAGAACAACGTGGCCGGAATGGACGTGCCGGAAGAGGTCATTGCGAGAGTCAAGGCCGTGCCTGCCAAGGAGCAGCGCCAGGAAGGCATCAAGATAGCGGTCGAGACCATCCAGGCCCTGAAAGAGATAAAGGGCGTTCATGGCGTCCACATCATGGCAATCGAGTGGGAAGAGGCCGTGCCTGAGCTGGTAGAAAAGGCGGGGTTGTTTCCGCGACCCGCGGTGTGAGGGAAATGCGATGCCGGCCAAATATCATATAAAAACCGAAACCGTGCCGAACAGGTTCCCGGCAATCACCCGCTCGGGCGTCATCGCCTGGGAAGAGGGATGCCTGAGATGTGCCCGGTGCGTCAAGAAAGATTGTGTCTATAAGGTCTACGAGAAAAGAGGCCTCGATCCGCGGCAGATGGTAGATTCTGTAGACAGCATGTGCAAGGACTGTTTCCGCTGCGTCCAGAGCTGTCCGAACAGACTGATCCAGAAAGGATTCAACCCGGCCTATAAGGCGCTGGGTGATGACTACTGGACGCCCGACATCATATCAAACCTGTGGTCACAGGCTGAGACAGGAAAAATCCCCGTTTCCGGCGCCGGTTACGGCGGGCCTTTTTCAGGACCCGGCTTTGACAGCATGTGGACCGACATGTCGGAGATCGTCCGGCCCACGAGAGACGGCATACACGGCCGTGAATACATCAGCACGACTGTTGACCTCGGTCGTAAGGTGAAGGCCCTGAAGTTCGAGAACGGAAAACCGGGCTCCATTCCGCCGCTTGTCGAGCTCCCGCTGCCAATCGTCTTTGACATGCTGCCCTGGTCCCCTCCGGGAGGAGCAATTACCGAGGCTATTCTCCGCGCGGCCCAGTCCCTCAAAACCCTCGCAATCGTCAATGTGTCCCAATGGAATTCGCGGTATGACGCCTTTCTGGAAAGCGTTGTCCCCTACCTCGGCAAAGATGCCGATACCGATATCCCTCTTTCGGCTGTCCGGCTCGTTGAAATAGCCGACAGCCCTGATGTGCTTGCCAGGCAGGCCCGTTTGAAGGAGAAGAAGCCGAATCTCGTCGTTTCCATTCGCCTGCCCCTGACCGAGCAGGCTATAGAGAGGGTCAACCAGCTTACCCTCGAGGGAGCCGAGGTTATCCATCTCGTCGCGGATCCCCACGGCCTCGATCAGAACGGCACAAAGACCTTCATAAAAGACCGGATGAAGCAGGTCCACCTTAATCTGGTGGAAAAAGGCAGCCGCGACCTCGTCACCATCCTCGGCGGCGGCGGTATCGCCATGGCCGAGCACATGCCGAAGCTGATCATCTGTGGCGCCGACACCATAACCTGTGACATACCTCTCCTTGTGGCAATGGAGTGCCGGGTATGCAAGCGGTGCGCGCAAGGGATAGCCTGCCCTATCGGGCTTGATTCCGTCAACCCTGCCTGGGGTGCTGCACGCATCCGCAACCTCATGGCCGGCTGGCACAACCAGCTTCTCGAGGTCCTCGGCGCAATGGGGATCAGAGAAGTGCGGCGGCTGAGAGGCGAGATGGGACGGGCCATGTTCTATGAGGATCTGGAAAAAGAGTTTGCAATGCTAGGAAAACGGGGTTGAGGTTATGGCATCCGAAGAGAGATTTACGTTCCCTGAAATAAAACAGACTCCCTCCCGGTTCCGCAACCCTATCGGGAAATACAGGGTCACGATTAGCGGCGCGTGCGACAATTGCGGCACGTGCGTGGGGCTCTGCCCTTACAATGTGTACCGGGCAGGCGCGCGCAGACCCCGGGTCATTAACGAGCAATTCTGCCTCGGAACGAAGTGCACGGAGCGATCGTTTTGCTGCATCACCGCATGTCCCCGTGAGGCAATTGCCGTCCGCCCGAATCCCACCTTCGAGATGCTCGGGGACAAGCGATGGACGGCCGACCTTCTGGGGTCAACCTGGCACATGGCGGAAACAGGCGGGGTGCCGCACCAGGACCTTAATTACAAGACGGGCGATACCAGCGGCGGTTTCGACAAAATCCGCTTTGTCTTCCCGGAAGGGAACGGAGCGAAGACCCCCGAGGAAAGCATATCGACCGCAATAGAGCTGAACCGCACCGGAGACGGACGGCCGAGCGTCGTCATCCCCGTTCCTTTCTATTTCGGCGGCATGTCATTCGGCTCGGTGAGCGTCGTCACGATGCTTTCCAGGGTGCGGGCTGCTGCAGCCCTCAGAACCTTCTGCTGTACCGGCGAAGGTGGCTATCCCGACGAACTGAAACCCTATGATGACCACATCATCACCCAGGTAGCGACCGGCCTTTTCGGCGTGAGGGAAGAGACCATCAAGCGCGTTCGGATCGTGGAGTTCAAGTATGCCCAGGGTGCAAAGCCGGGTCTGGGAGGCCATCTCCTCGGCGATAAAGTAACGCCGAGAGTGGCGGCGATGCGCGAGGCGGTCCCGGGAAGCGCACTCTTTTCTCCCTTCCCTTTCCATAGCGTTTACTCGGTCGAAGACCATAAAAAGCACGTAGACTGGATCAAGGCGATCAACCCGCGGGGGCTGGTGAGCGTCAAGGTCTCCACGCCCACCGACGTTGACATGGTCGCAGTCGGAAGCTTCTACGCGGGTGCACACATCATTCAGCTCGACGGAAGCTACGGCGGCACAGGCGCGGCGCCCGACATCGCAAAAAAGAACATCGCCATGCCCATCGAGTACGCGGTTCCCAAGGTCCACAGGTTCCTGACGGAGGAGGGCATAAGGGATAAGATAACGGTGATCGCCAGCGGAGGCGTACGCAACGCCTGGGACATGGCAAAGGCCATTGCCCTCGGTGCGAACGGCGTCTGTCTCGGCACCGCCGATCTCGTGGCCCTCGAATGCATCAGGTGTCATCGCTGCGAGTCAGGCCGGGGCTGCGCCAGGGGCATTGCGACGACCGACGACGAGCTCGTGAACCTTATGGATATCGAATGGGGCACGCAGCGCATTGTTAACCTTTATCTCGCATGGCATCGTCAACTTGTGGGCATTCTCCGGAGGCTCGGCATGAAGAGCGTGACCGAGTTGATGGGCCGCACCGATGTCCTTGTTCACCTGGATTATTTGAAGCAGGAGGAGATCAAGGGGGAACTCGCATGAAAGAACATCTTTACGGAGAACTGATCACAAATTCCCGGTATTACCTGAAGAACCTCGCCCCCGAGACCTCTCTTGATGAAGCGGAAGAAGGCGGTTGCGGCGTTACGGGTTTCGCCTGCAGCATCCCCGTGAGCGGCCGTCACATCTTCGAGCCTTCCGTGCAAATGCACAATCGCGGCAATGGAAAAGGCGGCGGCATTGCAGCGGTCGGGTTGGGCGCAGCCCAGCTCGGCGTCGATCAGAAGACGCTCGAGGAAGATTTTCTCCTCCAGATCGCCCTCCTCGACGAATCCGTGGTGCCTGAGCTCGAACAGAAATTCATCCGGCCCAATTTCCGGGTGGACCATGAAGGAATTCTCGACACTATCGATGATTACCGGGACCTTCCCGGCCTTGAAGTAAAGCCTCCGACAGTGAAACGCTATTTCGTGCGGGTGAAACCCGGGGTGCTGGCCCGCTTCCAGGAGGAGCGGGGCCTCCAGGATTTGACATACGACAAGGCGGAGGAAGAGTTCGTCTACCAGAACACCTTCCTCCTTAACCAGGCATACTACAGCTCACTCGGAGAAAAGAGGGCGTTTGTCCTTTCCCACGGCCGCAACATGATGATCCTCAAGATCGTGGGCTACGCGGAGCAGGTCGCCCAGTACTATAAGCTCGAGGGATTCAAGGCACACATATGGATCGCCCACCAGCGCTATCCGACCAAGGGCCGGGTGTGGCATCCGGGTGGCGCCCATCCCTTCATCGGTCTCGACGAGGCCCTCGTTCATAACGGCGATTTCGCGAATTACTACTCGGTTACCGAGTATCTGCGGCAGCGGAACGTCTATCCCCTCTTCCTGACGGACACCGAGGTATCGGTACAGGTCTTCGACCTCCTCAACAGGGTGTACGGCTACCCGCTGGAATACATCATAGAGGCGCTCGCGCCTACCACGGAAATGGACTTCGACCACCTGCCAGAGGAGAAACAGCGCATTTACCGGCAGATCCAGGCAACCCAGATCCATGGCTCCCCTGACGGTCCGTGGTTCTTCATTATTGCACGCACCATTCCCAGGGAGCGGAAGTTCCAGCTCATCGGCATTACCGACACCGCGATGCTTCGGCCCCAGGTCTTCGCCCTCCATGAAGGCGATTTCCAGGTGGGCCTGATCTGCTCCGAAAAACAGGCGATCGATGCAACGCTTCACAGTCTGGCATCCGAAGACCCGAGATTCGGGACGATTGCCGACAAGTACTGGAACGCGAGAGGCGGCAGCTACACGGACGGCGGCTCTTTTATCTTCACCCTGTCTGAAGCCGACAAAGGCTATAAGATGGTCTGCACCGACAAGTTCGGACGGGAGATTGCCGTCCGGAAAGACCAGATCCCTTACGATTTCAGCAAGGCGGCAGCGCCGGTTGAGCTTGACGAAACAGCGGCAACAGACCTGGAAAACCCGATCTCTGTAAAGGATATCGAAGGTCTCTATAAGTTCTTTACCGAAGGATTTCTCGCCTGGGATTATGAGAAAATACGCTCGTATCTCGGCCGGCTTGAAACCCTGGCAAAGGATCAGGGCCTGAAGGGGACCGTATTAGAGTTGCTCACCCGCCTCATCGATCGCCGCTACCCGACCGGTGCAAAGAGGAGACGGTCCATTCTTCAGCTGGTGTCGGGATCGCTCGACCGCATTTTCCGCAATGTCCCGCTTATGAAGGAAAAGCAGGGAGTTCCGTACCTGAGGATAGATCTCGAGGCCAAGGGGGATCTGCGTGCGCCTAAGGAAGGCGAAAGGATCATGGTGGCGGATGCAGGCGGTTTCGAGCCCGAAGGAGATAATTCCTTTGCCCGCCTCATCGATGATGCCTATGCACTCGGCTGGAAACAGTTCATCTGCTTCGGCCAGCGCGGCCAGCGTTTTCTGGGATGCGGCTTCGGGCCCGACTCAAAGGGTGTCCGCATCGATTCCTATGACTCATCAGGCGACTACCTTGCGTCAGGCATCGACGGCCTTGAGATCTACATCCACGGTAACGCGCAGGACCAACTGGGGCAGATCCTCAAGTCCGGCAAACTTGTCGTCTACGGCGATGTAGGGCAGACCTTCATGTACGGCGCAAAGGGCGGAGAGGTCTATGTCCTCGGCAACGCCGCGGGCCGGCCCCTCATCAACGCCGCAGGTCGGCCAAGGGTTGTTATCAATGGTACCGCCCTCGACTTTCTTGCCGAATCATTCATGGCAGGAGACCCGTACAACGGAGGCGGTTTTGTTATTCTGAACGGCATCACCTTCGACGATGAAGGGCATTTTGTCCCTCAGGAAACGCCTTATCCCGGCTCGAACCTGTTCTCCCTCGCATCGGGCGGCGCCATATTCGTGCGTGACCCGGAGGGAACGCTCACCGAGGAACAACTGAACGGTGGACAGTTCAATCCCTTTACCGACGAGGACTGGGAATTGATCAGGCCGTATCTTGAAGAAAACGAAAGACTCTTCGGGGTCAAAATAGATGATCTTCTCACCGTGAATGGTGAGAAGCGCCAGCCCCATAGCGTGTACCGGGTGATTGGGGCGGCGAAGTCGGCGGTGTTGGCGGCGAGTAAACAGGAGCTGGCGGCGAACGAAGAGTGGTCCGACTGAGAAGTCGGCATCCTTCGAGCTTTTTCTTGTTTACATCCGGTGCAGGAGACTGTACATATTCTTATGAAGGGAGAATACCATGAAGCTGACAGAGATTTTTGGTTCTAACGTTTTCAACGATACGGTCATGAAAGAGCGTTTGCCTAAGGAGACTTACAAGGCTCTTAAGGAAACGATCGAGAAGGACACGCCGCTCGCACCGGAAGTCGCCGATGTGGTCGCGAACGCAATGAGGGACTGGGCCATCGAAAAGGGCGCAACCCATTACACCCACTGGTTCCAGCCCCTTACCGGCATTACCGCGGAAAAACATGACTCGTTCATATCTCCTGCCTCCAACGGCAGCGTGATCATCGAGTTTTCCGGAAAACAGCTCATCCAGGGTGAGCCTGATGCATCGTCCTTTCCGAGTGGCGGTCTGCGTGCCACCTTTGAGGCGAGAGGCTATACTGCCTGGGACTGCACGTCACCGGCATTCCTCAAGACAGACGAATCCGGTAACGTTACCTTTACGATCCCCACGGCCTTTTACTCCTATAACGGCGAGGCCCTGGACAAGAAGACCCCTCTCCTGCGGTCCATGTCGGCCGTATCAAAACAGGCCGTTCGGGTGCTGAGAGCCTTGGGCAACACCGGCTCGAACAGGGTAACGTCCACCGTGGGACCGGAACAGGAGTACTTCCTGGTGGACAAGAAATACTACATGGAACGGATCGACCTCATGCTCACCGGTCGGACGATCTTCGGCGCGCCCGCCCCCAAAGGCCAGGAGCTGGAAGACCAGTATTTCGGCGCCATCAAGGACAGAGTTTCCCATTACATGAATGACCTTAACATGGAGCTGTGGAAGATGGGCATCACGTCCAAAACCCAGCACAACGAGGTAGCGCCCGCCCAATATGAGATGGCGCCTATCTTCGCCACTACGAACATCGCTACCGACCACAACCAGCTCGTTATGGAGACCATGCAGAAGGTTGCCCTCCGTCACGATCTGGTCTGCCTCCTTCACGAGAAGCCGTATGCTGGCATCAACGGCTCCGGCAAGCACAACAACTGGTCTCTCTCGACCGACGACGGCATCAATCTGCTCGATCCGGGCCACACACCGGCCGAAAATGTCCAGTTCCTGCTCTTCCTGAGCGCCATGCTCAAGGCCGTGGATACCCATGCCGACATCCTCAGGGCTACCTGCGCAACCGCCGGGAACGACCACCGCTTGGGTGCCAACGAAGCACCGCCCGCCATTATCTCTGTTTTCATGGGCGAGGAGCTGACCGACATCCTTGAAAAACTCACCAAAGGCGAGAAGACCTCCGCGAAGGACAAACAATACGTTAGAGTAGGCGTGGATACGCTCCCCGTGATACCCAAGGACAATACCGACCGCAACAGGACGTCACCCTTTGCCTTTACGGGCAATAAATTCGAATTCAGGATGGTCGGCTCCGCACAGTCCATTGCCGGATCGAACGTTGCCCTGAACACCATAGCGGCCGAGGCGCTCGACGAGATCGCCACACGGCTGGAAAAAGCCAAGGACAAGAACGCGGAAGCGGCAGCCATTATCAAGGAGACCTACGCAAAGCACAACCGGATAATCTTCAACGGGAACAACTACGCTGACGAGTGGGTGAAAGAGGCGGAAAAAAGAGGTCTGCCGAACGTCAGGAACTCCGTGGATGCATTGAAGGCATTCGTGACGCCCAAGGCGCTTCAACTCTTTGAGAAATATGGGGTTCTCTCGCACAAGGAGCTGCACTCACGTTACGATATCTATGTAGAGACGTATTCCAAGCAGATCAACATCGAGGCCCTGGCAGCAATCGATATGGCCAAGAAGCAGATTCTCCCCGCAGTCATCGAATACGCGACTTTTCTGGCTGACTCAATCGGGAGCTTCAAGGCAGTTTCCGTTGCAGCCCCCGTCCAGGAAGACCTGCTGAAAAAGCTAGGGACCCTCCTCGCGTCCGCATATAAGAACTTGACCAAGCTTGAAGGCGCAGTCTCCAAGGCTCAAGGCATCAGCGATGCGGTAAAGCAGGCCGAGGCGTACAGAGACAAAGTCTTCACGGCAATAGTGGCCTTGAGGGCGGATATCGACGGGCTGGAAACGATCATTCCGAGGGATATGTGGCCTGTACCGACATATGCGGAGTTATTGTTCAAGCTGTAGCTTCTCGTAATACAGAAAAACAAGCAAAAGGCCGGTCTCGTACCGGCCTTTTGCTTGTTGGGTTCTCGACGCCATCCCTTTTGTTTTTTATTTTGCCGCCATCAGTCCCCGCAATTTGATATAATGTGTCCTTCGCTGAATCCGAGGAGGCATGGATAAGTATCGATAAGGTTTTGGACAACGCTCGCGATGACCGGATATCAGCAGGAGCAGTGGCCCTGATTGTACTGATGTGCGCCTTGTGGGGCGGGAATTTCGTCAGTATTAAAGTGAGCAATCGCGGTATTCCGCCGATTCTCGCGGCGGCTGCACGCTCATTGGTGGCATCGGGACTTCTTTTTGCTTATGCCAGGTTGAAAGGGGAGAAGGTTTTCTTTCAGCGGGCAGATTTGCCGCATGGAGCAGCACTGGGGGTGCTGTTCGGCCTCGATTTCCTGCTGCTCTATTGGGGTGTTGCCTATACCGATGCCTCCCGGGCAATAATCTTTCTCTACACTCAGCCCCTTTGGCTCGGCCTGGGCGCCCACCTCCTGCTTCCTTCTGAACGGCTCAACTGGACAAAGGGCGCCGGCCTCTCCCTCTCGTTTCTCGGCCTCGTTGTTGTCTTCGGCTCCCGCTCTTCGGGGCTGAAGAGCCTTCACTGGATAGGCGATCTCATGGAGGTCGGGGCTGCGGTCTGCTGGGCGGCAACGATGGTCTACATCAAGAGGATCCTGACTTACCGTCAGGTGACACATATACAGACCCTCTTCGCACAACTCTTCTTTTCCATTCCTGTTCTCGTGATCGGCGTTCTCGTTTTCGAGTGGGGCAGACCGGTTATCCTTGGTCCGCTCATCCTTGCGAATTTTGTTTACCAGTCCGTTATCGTGGCGTTCTTAAGTTACCTGTTGTATCTCTGGATGATTCACCGATATCCGGTAACCCGCCTCACCTCTTTTACGTTTCTGGCACCTCTCTTCGGTGTCCTCTTCGGTGGATTGTTGCTCGGGGAGATGATTACCATCGTCCTGTGCGTGGGGCTCGCCCTCGTCGCCGCAGGCATCTATCTGGTAAACCGCGAGCAAAGCCGGACCTGATCGACGAATGAACGGATCCTGACTGCATAGGCACCCTCACGCTCGGGCGACCGAAGATCCGTTCAGGAGGCAAGATACCTTCACTCTTATGCGTATTTTGAAATTACCTCTTCCGGTCACTTGTACCGGTGCAGGGGAAGCAGCCCGCCTGCAGCCTTCATCCCCTGCAGACACATACGATTATGGCAGGTAGACGCCCGTTCCTATGAAAAACTTCGTCCCCGGGATCGGCTCTACATATCCCAGCTTTCTGAATTCACCCGATTTCTCACCCGGCTTCGCCCAGTAAAACTCGACAAAACCGCCGCCCTTTTTTGCTGCCGCGCTCAGCTCGCGAATAACATACTTGCCCTTGGTGTCCTTATGATCGTACAGGTTCTTGCCCTCCAGGTCCTTCTGGGTGGCATGGGCTATGTTGACGCAATCGAAATCATAGGCATAGAAGTATCCTGAATTGTCAGGGTAAAAGCGAACCGGGGTTGTGAAGGTCCTTATAATATCAATACCTTCCTTGTCGGTCTTCACGTTTTTCAGGATAGCTCCCAATCCGACGGCCGCAGTATGGACCGTGGCCTTTGCTGCTTCCTTGAAGCCTTCAACTTCTTTCACATCTGCCGCCTGTGCTGAAAAAACAAAGGCAAATAGAAGAAGAACAAGAAAGGATACGGATATACGGCCAAAAGCATTCTTCAAAAAACCGCTTACCATGACGACGATTCCTCCTCGATAAAATAGATTAGCACGTCGTCCCCCTCTTTTTCTCGTGGCTTGTTTCTTTTCTGCAAGCGCTGATTCCATCGCAGGGAAGCAGACGGCCGGGAAAAGGCTAACACTTCCCGGATGCGGTGTCAAAGTTTTCCGGACAGAATTGGAGAGGATCGGCAGCGAACAGATTCTGAACAGGATCGTGCAGTAGTCAGGACACTCTTTCTGTCTTTCCTGTCCCGTCCAGCACTCTTCTCACCACTTCAGCCAATTCCCGTTTCAAAAGGGGTTTCATGACATAGCCTTCAATACCCAATGACTCTGCCTTCTCAGGAGAGATCACGTCGCTGTATCCGGTGCAGAGAATTACCGGTATGTCCGGCCGCATGGTCTTTATTTTGGCCGTGAGAACAAGCCCTGTCATCTTCGGCATTGCCTGATCCGTGATGACGAGGTCGAAGGCCGCCGGATTCTCCGAGAAGACCCTCAGTGCCTCGAGGGAATCGACCTTTCCGATCACCTTGTAGCCGAGACTGCTGATCATCCGGTCCGCCGCGTCAACAATCGGCCGTTCATCGTCTATCAGGAGAATTGTTTCTTTGCCGCGAGGCAAGGACTTCGCCTCCTCGGTTTCCGCATCGGCAACAGGCGCGGCCTTCGGCAGATAAACCGTAAAAGTGGAGCCGGCTCCGGGTGCGCTTGATACGGTGATGGCGCCATCATGGGCTTTGACGATGCCATAGACGACGGCGAGCCCCATTCCCGTCCCCTGGCCGAGACCTTTCGTGCTGAAGAAAGGCTCAAAGATCCTCTTTTGCACTTCCTCGTCCATGCCCTGTCCGGTGTCAGTCACTTTCAGAGCGAGAAACTTGCCGGGCTTTATGCCCAGCTTTAGCCGATCGCGTTTCCCGATCACCGCATCTTCGAGGCTCATTTCAAGACACCCGCCTGTGTCTCTCATCGCATCGGCAGCATTCGTGCACAGGTTGATGAGAAGCTGCTCTATCTGGGTTTGATTGCCGAGGACAGCGTCGGACCGCGTTCGAATGGTGAGAGAAATGTCGATAGCGGCGGAGATCGACGCGCGAAGCAACTGGTATGTCTCGTGGAGCAGGGGCGCCAGGAAGAGCGGTTTTCGCCCGCCTTCGGTCTTGCGGCTGAAAGTGAGTATCTGTCTTACCAGATCTCTGCCCCGCATCGATGCCCTCAGGATCTGGTCAAGATAGCGATATTCCTTCGCCTCCTCAGGAAAGCCGTCCATCATCAGCTCAGCATTGCCCATGACGATGGCGAGAACATTGTTGAAATCGTGTGCTATGCCTCCGGCCAGTGTTCCTATGGCCTCCATCTTCTGGGACTGCCTCAATTGTTCCTCAAGGTGCTCTACCTCGGAGATGTCACGCCACAGCAATATGTATCCCGTTATGTTCCCGTCGCTATCCTGTATTCTGGAATCCAGCGCATCGACCGAAAAAAGGGTCCCATCTTTCTTCCTTTGTATCAGGCGGCCGGACCATGCACCCGTTGTCCTTGTCTGGTCCCTGGCTGCCTGATACACCTTCGCGTCAGTCTCCTCCGGTCTCAATATCGCCACATCTTCCCCTGCAAGCTCTTCATTGCTGTACCCTGTCATCGAGATACAAGCGTGGTTCAAGTACTCGATCCTCCATGATGCATCCAACAGAATAACCGCTTCTGCCGAATGCTCCATTACTGCCACAAGCCGCTTGCGCTCTTCTTCAGCCTGAATGCGAACAATGGCGCAGCCTGTCTGGACAGCCACCGTCTCGAGTGTTACACGGGCCGACAAAGGGAGGTCATCAGCCCCGGATGAAGCGAGATTGAGCGAGCCGATCACTTTTCCCTCATGGATTAGGGGAAGCAGGGCAACCCTTTGGATGGCATCAGGTATATTGTCCGGCAGGCTGAGATCCCCGTAAAGGCAGTAGACCGGCTCATGGCGGGCAACCAGGGGAGAACTTGCTTTTTCAGGAACGTACCGGGACACGATGGCGCGAAACGTATCCGACATGTTCCTGTGGGCGGCGAGCCGAAGGTGACCGGACCTTTTGTCTGCGAGGTAGACCCCGCCCATGGTCATGGAGGAGACCTGGAGGGCCGTGTCGAGACAGAGACCAAGGGCACGGCTCAGGTCAGAGATGCGGCTTAAATCTGCAGCAAGCTTTTTTCCCGCCTTGATGAGATCGTTCTCGCGCTTGCGCTCTTCAGTTTGATTTTGAAGCGCTGCGTAAGCCTTTCTCAGCTCATCCTCCGCCTGTTTACGCTTGGCGATCTCCGTCTCCAGTGCGGCATTTGTCTTTTGAAGCTCCGCTGACAACTCATCGATAAGTTCAGTCATGTCCTTCTCTGATGCTTCTGAAAGCCCTTCAAGGCGTCCGGTCCGTACCGATTTGTATGTGTGGTAAGAACCGTTCTCCCAATCAGACATGCGATTAGCCAATTTCACTCCAACATGAGGATTCGTCGGAAGCGGATGCGGTTCGGTCGAGGCTGTCCATGCAGGTGGAGAACCGGGCGCACGTTCATTATAACAAACAGGCTCTCAAAGATAAAGTTTAATTGTGCGAACATCCTCCGGCGTAAAATAGAGTCGTGAACCGGATGAGTATTCCTGGGCAAGGTCAGGATATATGAGAATGATGCACACAGCCTACACATGGCTTCTGAGCATGAGTTCCGCGGGATGGGGGTTAAGGTAGTGCTGCCGCCAGAGAGAGGGCTCATCATACCTCCTCACATAGTGTTTCAGGAGCGTGACGGGAACGATCAGGGGCACAAGCCCCGAGTGATACCTCTCTATCGCTTCCATGAGCTCCTGCTTTTCGTCGGCCGATAGGCGCTTCTTGAAATAACCCATGATACGGTACAGCACATTTCTGTTCTTCTTAACCGTGGCCGTAAGTTTCATGCCGTCCATGAGAACGGCAATGTAGGCAGCGTGGAGGTCCTCACGGTCTCGCCCGCCCGCGATGAGCTTGCCGAGACGGCTGTAATGCCTCGGGCTATGAGAAAGAATGGTAAGTTTATGGTCCGTGTGGAACTCGGCAAGGTTCCCGGCCGCCCCCTTTCTTCTGAATTCCTGCCATCTGTGGTACACAAAAATCCTTTCGATGAAGTTTTCCCTGATCCGCGCGTCATTCAGTCGGTTCTCATCCTCAACGGGGATCAAAGGAAAATGTGTCATGAAGGTGCGGGCGAAAAGGCCGACCCCTTTTTTGACCGGCGGTCCTTCCTCAGGATACACCTTTACCCCGTGCATACCGGAGCTCGGCGATCGACTTTTGAAGATGAAACCTGCAAGGCCTTCCTGCTCGAGGAGCTTTACTTTCTGTGCAGCCCACCTCAGCATGCCTTCCGTATGGTCGATGCCGGTCCTTGTTGCGACAAGTTTCGAGGCGTCAACATCTCCTGCCAAATGCATCGGTTCCCGAGGGATAGAAAGGCCGTACTCAACTTCCGGGCAAACAGCCACGTACTCAAAATATTTCTCCAGGGTCCGAGCGACGAAGGGATCGAGCTTGTGGCCACCGTCGTATCTCACTTTCTCGCCCAGGAGGCAACTGCTTGCGCCGACCTTTATCTTCTCCATGGCTGACCAGGGCTCCTTTCCGCGAGCATCATGACCGTCGTCCTGTCTTCTTCGCTCATTCCCTTTCAGCGCTGCTCAGCGCTGCTTCCTGTCTGGTCCAATACGCGCCGTATGGCTTGGGCCATCTCGCGCTTCGTGAGGGGCTTCATGAGAAAATCCTTTATGCCGGCCTCTTTCGCCGTTTCTGCGGACACCGCTTCGCTGTAACCCGTGCAAAGAACGACGGGGAGGTCCTTTCTTGTCTTCAGCATCTTTTCTGCCAGGGTGGTGCCGGTAATATCAGGCATGGTCTGATCCGTAATTACCAGATCGAACTGATCCGGTCCGGCACGGAACAATTCCCAGGCCTCAAAACCGCTGAACGCAACGGTAACCTTGTAGCCCAGGGTCGTGAGCATGTGCGAAGAAGCCTCGGTGACTGACGGTTCATCATCAACAAAAAGGATACGTTCTTTGCCGTGCGGCACCTCTGTGTCCTGTATGTCTTCCTTGCTGGCTTTGGCTGGAATCTGCGGCAAAAATACCGTGAAGCACGATCCCTGGCCGGGTGTGCTCTCGGCAATGACAGCGCCGCTATGGCTCTTTACGATGCCATAGACTACGGCCAATCCCATCCCCGTTCCCTCACCCGGCCCCTTCGTGGTATAGAAGGGCTCGAAGATCCTTTTTATGACCTCCGGGGTCATCCCGCTACCCGTATCCTTGACGGTCAACGTTATATATGATCCCGGAAGTATCTCGCTGTCAGGCATAGGGTCTCCCGCGTGAAACACCATCTCTGACAGGCCGATAGTAAGGAGACCCCCTTTTTTGCGCATGGCCTGAGCGGCGTTTGCGGAAAGGTTCATCACCACTTGCTGTATCTGGGATGGATCAGCGACAACCGCAACGGATTCCGTCTCAAGGTCAAGTTTCATCTCGATGGTGCTCGGCAACGACCCTCGGAGCAGCTTGTAAGTGTCTTTCAACAGGGGCGCCAGCATCAACGGCTTTCGCTCCCGGCCCGCCTTTCGACTGAATGTGAGTATCTGCGTCACCAGTTCCCTCGCGCGCATGGCTGCCTTGACTATCTGGTCGATCTTCCGTTTCGCGAGATCATTGCCGTCAAGCTCATCTTCCATCAATTCCGCATTTCCGAGTATCACCGCGAGCATATTGTTAAAATCGTGGGCAATGCCTCCGGCAAGCGTGCCGATAGCCTCCATCTTCTGAGACTGGCGGAGCTGTTCTTCCAACTGCTGCCGTTCCTCTTCGATGCGCTTACGTTCCTCGAATTCCATCTGGAGCGTGTCGTAGGCTCTGCTCAGCTCTTCAGTCCTTTCACGGACACGCAGTTCGAGCTCGTTGCGCGACTTGCTCAGTTCCTCCTGTATTTCCCGCAGTTGCGTAATATCCGTCTTGGTCCCGAACCAGCGCAGCACATTGCCCTTTTCATCCTTTATGGGGACTACCCTGCAAAGGAACCAGCGGTACACGCCGTCTTTGCCCCGCAAAGGATAGGTGTCTTCCCAGGCAACGCCGCCCTCGATTGATTCACGCATCTTCTTGACGGCACGGCTCGCGTGTTCCGGATGAAACACCTTTTGCCAGCCCCCGCCTTCCATCTCCTCAGGGGTTGTCCCCGTATAATCGAACCATCGTTTGTTGTGCCAGAAGACATTTCCCTCCCTATCCGCCATCCACGCGAGCTGGGAAATATTGTCTGCCAGCGTCCGGAACCGTTCCTCCGAATCCTCGATGAGCTGATGCGACTTCTTTCGTTCGATGGCATAAAGGATGGACCGGCGGAGCAGGTTCTGCTCGAACTGTCCCTTCACCAGATAATCCTGGGCGCCCCGTGCTATGGCCTCAGTCGCCAATTCCTCATCAAGAAGACCGGTCAAGACAATAACGGGCAGGGCCGGAGCCTTCTCCCGGAGTTGTATCAGGGTATCAAGGCCCATGCTGTCCGGAAGGCCGAGATCGAGAAGGACAGCGTCAAAAGGCTTCTTCAACAGGGATTCCATTGCGCAGGAGAGCCGATCGCATCGTTCCAATACATAGTCGCCTCCGCTCTCTTCAAGCATCGCCTGTATCAATTCAGCATCGCCGATGTTGTCTTCAACAAGCAATATTCTCATGGCGAAAAGCTTTCCTGGTCGAACCTCTTCCTGCCTCCGTTCATTCAGTCAAATTAGCTACAGCCCGTTCAGACTTCCTTTGACGGAAGCTTGACGATAGTGAACCAGAAATCGGCCATAGATCTGACTACCCTCGTGAATTGCGCAAGCTCAACAGGCTTGGTGATGTAACAATTTGCCTGCAATTCATAAGATCTGGTTATATCCTCTTCCGATTCGGAGCTGGTCAGGACAACGATGGGGATACTCTTCAGGTCCGGATCCGACTTTATTTCCTGGAGCAATTCCCTGCCGTTCTTTCGTGGAAGGTTCAGATCGAGCACTATCACGTCGGGCCGCGGGGCTTTCGCATAGCCGTCCATTCTCCTAAGGAATTTTGTTGCTTGTTCCCCATCCCGGGCTACATGCAGCGCATTTCGCGTTCTGCTGTCCTTCAGGATTTCCTCAATCAGCGTGACGTCGCCGGGATTATCTTCGATGAGAAGGATATGCATGCGCTTGCCCGGCTCTTGATCCATAGGCGCTCCCTTTGTACGGGATGAAGGAGAATATGCGGCAGAATTTTGACTTCAGGTTTCCCGTGTCCATATTTTAAGTCGGCATCACAAACGGATCAAGAGGTGAGTTGAACAGGCAGGGTGAAGAAGAACGTCGATCCCTCGCCCGGTTTTGATTCAACCCAGATGCGTCCTTGGTGCCGCTCTACAATGCGCTTGCACAGGGAGAGGCCTATTCCCGTGCCTGCGTACTCCTCCCTTGTATGCAGCCGCTGAAAGATCAGGAATATGCGATCGAAATGCTCACTCTCTATTCCAATCCCGTTATCGCGAACCGAAAATACCCACTCCCTGTTCTTCCGGCCTGAAGAAATAAGGACCAGAGGGGGAGTATCGGGCTTTCGGTACTTGATGGCATTGGCGAGAAGGTTCTGAAAAAGCTGCACGAGCTGCAGCTCATCGCCCAGGACTGTCGGGAGGTCGTCTTTCGTAATCGTTGCCCGGCTTTCCTTTACTGCGGCTGAAAGATTCACGAGGGCCTGGGATACAATCTGATTGACGTCAACAGTCCTCAGTTCCGCGCCTTTTCGGGTGATTCGTGAATACTCCAGCAGTCCCTGAATAAGTTTCTGCATCCTCCTTGCCCCGTCAACGGCGAACCCGATGTAGGTATCCG
This sequence comes from Syntrophorhabdaceae bacterium PtaU1.Bin034, assembly GCA_002067405.1. Next base: position 25,403 of record MVRP01000033.1, read on the forward strand.
CTTTCTCGTCCAGTCTTCCCTTGTACCTTGTCTCGAGGAGCTGCACATAACTTGCAACCATTCTCAAAGGCTCCTGAAGGTCGTGGGATGCAACATAAGCGAACTGCTCAAGCTCTCTATTGGACCGGGAAAGGTCTGAAAGCAGGCGTTCCCGTTCCTCTTCCGATCGCTTGCGTTCGGCCAGATCATGCTCCAGCTTGGCTGTCATTCTGTTGAATGTGTCTGCAAGCTGGCCGATCTCATCGCCCGATTCCATGAAGACCCGGGCCCCGAGGTCGCCCCGTCCGATACGTTCAGCCGCCTTTGAAAGTGTCAGAAGGCGATCGGAAATCAACCGTCTGAGCAGCGTCCGCAACAGAAACGCTCCCCCGATAATGCCCAGGACTACTATCAGTATGACGGCGGCGTAACCTCTCAGGCGATCTTTCACGCCCGCCATATCACCCTGGAGATAGAGGGTGCCGAGGCGGCGCCCCTTTTGCTCCACGGCACGAACGAGTTCCACGCGCTCGCCCGAGAACCTGATGCCGTCCGGCCCAGGCCCCGATTTAAGGATTCCGACGGACGATTTGCCTGTTCGGAAATAGGTCGCAAACACCCTCCCGTTCCTCGAATAGAGGACAGCCATTGAGACAGCGGGCGAAGAATTGAGGGTGGACAGGATTTCGTACGCTATGGGCTGATCGTTAAACGCCAGTGCGGGAGCACCGTTCACGGTGATCATATCGCTCAGCTCAGAAAGCTCGCGTTTGAGACGGTTCCGGTAGGTACCGACTTCAAAGGCGAAAATGCCTGCCATGACGAGCGCGAGCGACGACACCGCGGTAACGAGGATAATGAGCAAAAGTTTCCGCTGAATCGGCTGGTTGCGGAAATGGGTCATTATTATCGCGCCTCACCGCAGTTTGCTGACAAGGCGATCCTCTTCAGCCGGGAGTCCGTTTTCAGGCCCGCTTCATCCATAGCCCTCGAGTTCAGATGAAAGCGCACTTTATTGTCCTCCATGACAAAGGCGATCATTCCTCCCTCGCGACAGAAGTGTTCAACATCCTTTACGTCACTTACCGTCAGGATGCTTGCATTTTGCAGATCGGCCAATATTTGCTGAATCCGGCGCTGTTCAAAGGGACTGATAAACAATATATGGCAACCCCGGGACTGGCTTGCGGTCTCCGTATACCGGATCTCAACCGGGTGGCCGCCAACCAGTTGGTCGCCGAACTCGTATTTGAGCCATGGGCCGAAAGGGTCCTTGCCGAGAACACATACGGCAAACGGAGAAACATCGCTCGCAAGCTTTTGGGCCGGCCACTCAATGAACAGGGCAAAGTTGTAAAGCATGGCCGCCTTGATCTGATACTCGGGTGCCTGTGCCGAAGCGGTTGCTGCAAGGGCAAACACTATTCCAAGACATAAGACTGTTGCTGCAGCCTTGTGGAATTCGGTCAAAGTCTTCACCAGAGATACAGCAGGTTGAAATGAGAATTCAGACGGTACTGCTTCGGGACCGGCCAACGTTGTCTTATAGATAAATGGTAGCGCTTGTTTGGTGTGAGAACAACAAGAAAAGCACGCCCGGTCGGCCTTGCGCCACGAGAGAGCAGAGAGAACAGGTGCGAAAAGGTGCGGGATCAAACGTTAGGCACCCCCTTCGCGTCATCGCGCGGTTCAATATTCGCTCCGGCCGTCAGGGGCCTGACCGCGGGTAAGTTGGCTTAACATTTGCAAAATCCTGTCGAAAATCCCTAGTGAGGGAAGAAGGGACCTTCAAACGGGTAAGCAGCGAGGCGCCGCACGTACTGCGGGAATTTGAGGGAAGAAGATAATAATGTATGAACGAGAACATGGCCACCGGTCTCTCGTCGCAGGCATATTTCTGATCCCATGTGTCATTGTTTTGGCAGGGATTATCGTGACGATCTCGATGTCGGTCATGCTCCACCGGGCGTATGTCGAGGGAGGATACGGTATTATGGCCTACGGGCTCGTGCTGCCCGCCGGTCTTCTTGCCATCACCTTCCTCTTGGCGCTCTACCTTCAGACGGTCCTATCGCAGCGGAAGCAAATGGAGCGGACCGTGCTGGAGCGCACTGCCGAACTGCGCAGGAACGAACAGCACCTGGAAGAGGAGATCAGGCAGAGAACGGCCGGTCTTGCGTGCGCCAACGACGAGCTTACCGAGAAAACCATGTTCCTGGAGGCTCTTGTCCATTCTTCACCTGTGGGAATAATGGTAGTAGACAGCAAAAGGCAGCGAATCCTTCAAAACAGACGTTACGTCAAACTACGGAAACTTCCTCCCTATCTTGAACAGGAGAAAGACGAAATGGTGCTTCTTGAATGGTTGGCGAACGGGTCCGAGGACCCCCGGGCCTTTCGCGAAAAGATAAATTATCTGTACGATCATCCTGAAGAAGTAAGCCATGATGAGATTAAGACAGCCGATGGTACCATCCTGGAGAGGACCTCCAATCCTGTTTTTGATAGCAGCCGCAAGTATTACGGAAGGATCTGGACACTTCACGATATAACCGAGCGGAAACGGGCGGAAGAGGCGCTTCGTGAATCGGAAAATAAGTTCAGGGATCTGGCCGAGAAATCAATTGTCGGGATCTTTGTGGTTCAGGACGATGTTTTCAGATATGTGAATGCACGTTTTGCGGAGATACATGGATACCGGGCCGAGGAAATGATTAGTGCAAACATTTGGGGCTCTGTGTTGCCCGAGGACCTTCCTTATGTGCGCTCAAGCGCAAATATGGGGACGACAGGAACGAAGGGCCGGATTCGCGACGAGTTCAGGATAATCGCGAAAAACGGTGAGGTAAAAAACGTTGAAGTCTACGGATCAAGAACCGTTTACAACGGGAAGCCTGCGGTAATCGGGAGTCTGCTCGATGTTACCGAGCGTAAGGCTACTGAAAAGGCCCTTCACAACCTGTTGTCCGAAGTCGAGTCGAAGAACAGGGAACTTGAAAAGGCATACGATGAGCTCAAGACGTCACAAAAGAAGATCTTCCAGCAGGAAAAGATGGCGTCCATCGGACAACTGGCAGCAGGCGTCGCTCACGAGATCAACAACCCTATCGGTTTCATCATGAGCAATCTGAATACCCTTCAAAAGTATATGACGAGGATACCTGAGTTTATTAAGATCCAGGGAGAAGTGATCGAGCAGATAAAGCAGGACGACAAGGAAGCGACGGAGGCCCTTGTCGCAAAAGCGGCAGAAATTCGCCGTTCCCTGAAGATCGATTACATCCTTGAAGACTCGCAGGATTTGATCAATGAGTCCCTCGACGGGGCGGGCAGGGTGAAACGGATCGTTCAGGATCTGAAAAGCTTTTCCCACGCCGATCAGACAGAAAGTGCGCTGGTCGACCTTAATCGCGTGATCGACAGCACCCTCAACATCGTGTGGAACGAACTGAAGTACAAGGCGACAGCCAAGAAGGAATATGGAGATATTCCGATGACGAACTGCAATGCCGGGCAGTTGGGACAAGTGTTTATGAATATTCTGGTGAATGCGGCACAGGCCATAGAGACATCCGGGGAGATTACGATAAAGACCAGGCACGATGACGGCTACATAGAGGTTACAGTCTCGGACACAGGCTGCGGCATTTCGCAAGAGCATCTGGGCAGGATTTTCGAGCCTTTTTTTACGACAAAGGAGATCGGCAAGGGGACGGGGCTTGGGCTGAGTATCGCTTACGACATAGTCAAAAAACACAAAGGTGAGATCGAGGCAACCAGTCAAGTAGGAAAGGGAACCACTTTTGTGGTGAGAATCCCTGCTAAGGGCGTGTGATTTGGAAGAATCGGTAAAGCTGCTTTTCGTTGACGATGAACAAAGCATATTGAACTGTCTGAAAAGACTCTTCATGGACGACAACTTCGAGATACTGACCTGCACGGACGGACACAGCGCGCTGGAGATGCTCAAATGCAACAACATCGCCGTCATTATCTCGGACAACTTCATGCCGGGTATGAAGGGAATTGAACTGCTCCAGCGCGCAAAGATGATCTCCCCTGATTCTGTAAGGATCATACTGACAGGCCATGTAGACTTTCAATCGGCTGTCGATGCCATCAACAGAGGAGAAGTGTACAAGTTCGTCACCAAGCCGTGGGATAACAAGAAGCTCAGGACCATAGTTCTTCAGTCCGTGGAACGTCACAGGATAGTACAATCGCTTCGGAAAGCCGACGAATACTCCTTGTACTCCCTGGCTCAAACCATTGAATTGAAAGACCCTTACACAAAAGGTCATTGCGAACGGGTTGCAGGATACGCTACGTCAATAGCAGAGGCCATGGGCCTGGACGAGGTATTGAGGGAAAATATCAGGCGGGGGAGCTGGCTGCACGATTGCGGAAAGATCGGCGTTCCGGAAGCGATACTCAACCATCCGGGTCCCCTTGGCGTGGACGAGATGGGCGTGATCAAGAAGCATCCTTGTTGGGGAGCCGATGTCGCAAGGCTGGCACACCTCTCTGAAACTGTCGTGAAAATCATCCTGCACCATCATGAACGCTTTGATGGGCAGGGTTACCCCTTAGGGTTAGCCGGAGAAGACATCCCGCTGGAGGCCCGCATCGTCCACGTTGCAGACATTTACGATGCGCTCACGTCCGACAGATCGTATCGTGCGCGAACAACGAAAGAGAAGGCAATCGAAATCCTGCTCGCCGGCAAGGGCGTCTGCTCGGATCCGAAGATTGTTGACATATTCCTGGCATTACTGGGAGGACCGGATGAAGGCAACAACGGAGAGATTTAAGATACTCTTCGTAGACGATGAGGAAAATGTTCTTCGTTCCCTGGTGCGGCTCTTCATTGATGAGGAATGCGAGGTTTCCACAGCGAAATCCGGCAAGGAAGGCCTCCAAATGGTCAAGGATAATGAGTTTGCGGTGGTAATTTCCGACCAGGGAATGCCCGAGATGAGGGGCACCGAGTTCCTGGGGCACGTAAAGGAGATGTCGCCGGATACGGTGCGAATTGTCCTCACGGGATATGCGGACATAAATGCGGCGATCGATGCGATCAATACGGGCGGGGTCTATCAGTACATAACGAAACCCTGGAACAACAACGACCTTGTTCTCTCCGTCCGGGCCGCAATCGAACGATACAGGCTT
>MVRP01000034.1 GCA_002067405.1 Syntrophorhabdaceae bacterium PtaU1.Bin034
GCACTCGTCGTATTCCTTGCCGTCGATGATGTACTGGTCTCTGCCCATGCATTCGGCGGGTGTGTACTCACCGGCGTATACGGGAACATAGACATCTCTTATGGGATCACGGATCATCCGGATGCGGGACCTCGCCGGATTATTGCTGCTGTATTTCGGGTTTGCGTGGAAGGCGGAACAGATTACTTCGCACGCCCTGCAACCGTTGCATTTATCGAGGTCGACTTTAATTGTTTTGATCTTCTTCTTAATCTTGGCCATCTTTCAATATACCTCTCTGTTCTAAGTCTTCGGCAACGTAGCCCAGATCCAGTTCCTGCAAGGTCTCCTTCTTGGGAATACCGTCATTATTCCACCCTTTGAACTTGTAGTAGCCATCCAGGAGCTTGGCTTCCAGTTCCGGGAAGCGTTTCTTCCAGTGGTCCTCGGGCGGTACCTCATCCGCTCTTCGCAGGCCCCTTCTTACATTGACTGCCCTGAGCAGGTTCCGGTTCCTCCTGTATATCTTTTTGAGGCCTTCTTCATCCAAATCCATCCCGGTCGCTGCAGAGATTATTTTCGGATAATTGTGAATGTGATACGGAGGCTTCAGAGGAAATGACGACAACCCGGCGCATACGCCGAGGGCGTCGTCAAAGTAGTGTATCATCTCCTGCCAGTCAACGATGTCGACAGACATGTCAACAGTCGGGTAATACGGGTTTGACCGCTCGCCCCGTGGTTCCCAATCCAGCACATATTGCTTGAACTTTTCGTCGGGAACCTGGATCCAATCCCTCACAAACTCCTCTCTCTCCTCCATGGTCATGAAAGGCGCCTGGGGGAACTGCCCTTCAATCTGGGTAATGTTGATCTTCTCTCCCGTGGCGTACATCAGGTAATAGACGGGATTCAGCATGCCGAGCTTGAGAGGCAACTGCTCGTGCTTCTTGATATTGTTGTGGGCGTATTCCTCTGCCCCCTTGCCGATCTTCTTGGCCGCCCAGTAAGTGCCGTCGGCCAGGATGTCTCCTATACCTTCGCGCCTGACGATCCTGTCAAGCAGCCAGTAGAATTTACCCTCGTTATCGGACGGACATCCTTCAAAGTCCGCGTCGGTCAGGATGCCGGCATCTTTAAGCTCGAATGCGAAGGCCATCATTTGCGGCGTCGAGAACCCGTCTACGCCATACTCGGTAGCGCGCTGTGCGATCTTGAAACCGAAGTCGAGGTCGTCCACAAAGGCAGCCATCGTGTAGGTCAGTTTTGAGAAGCATTTCATCATGTAGGTCGAGAGACCGGGAACGGATATTATTGCACCGCATTTCATCGGACAGTTGTAGCAGCTGATGAGCCGCTTCCGTACGCCCAGTTGAACGCTCTTCCATCTCTCTTCGATTTCCTTGTTCCAGAAATCTTTTCGACGAACACGGGAGTTACCCCACATAAAGTTCTCGGTGTGCCACTTCTCATCAACGTGCAGCATCTCTTGCGGCGAACCGAGGCCCTGCAGAATGGTCATGACGTTCGGAACAGGATACTCGTTCCGGTATTTTATGTATTTGAGCACTTCGGTGCAGAGCTCTACAAATTCATCCGGCCGGGAAAGGTTGACATCCTTTGTTCCACGAACGGCTATCGCCTTTACCCCTTTGTCTCCCATAACAGCGCCCAACCCAAGCCGGCTGGCACTGGACCTCCCCTGCTCGATGGAAGCCGTGAATACCCTGTTTTCACCGGCAAGACCGATGGCGGCCACCTGGGCGCTGGGCTGGTTCAATTCCTTCTTGATAAGCTCCTGCGTTTCAACCGCACCTTTACCCTTCAGATGGCTGGCATCCCGTATCTCCACCTTGTCATTGTGTATCCAGATGTAGACCAGATCAGGAGACTTACCGCGAAGGATCACTTTGTCATAGCCGGCGTACTTCAGTTCCGGTGCCCAAAACCCGCCCATCATTGAATATCCCATGAAGAGAGTCTGGGGAGAATAGGCGGTAATAATGGTACGATTCGCACCGGGAGCAGGCGTGCCGCACAATAGACCGGTGCTGAATATCAGTGGAACATCAGCATCAAAGGGGTCGATTTCGGGGGGGACCCTGTCCCACAGTATCTTGGTGTTAGTGCCTAGACCCCCAAGATGAAGTTCCGTCAATCTTGGGTCAGTCTCTACCCTCTCAACGTTTCCTCGGGTCAGATCAATTTCTAAATTATACCCTGTCTCTGCGTACCTCATTTTTTAACCCCTCAAGATATTTCCGCAGCGTGGCCTTCGGCTGCGAAGACTGTTCATGAATTATGTACCCTTGTGCAATTTATAACAAATTATCAACAACACTGTCAACAAAAAGAATGTATGCAAAGTACATATTTCACATGCCTGTTTGCGTCATGCAATGGCAATCCGACAAAGAGCCGTTTCAAAAACTCTGTTAACGTTTATATTTGAGCGTCTCATAAGGGAATTTGAGCTTGTTCCGTATGGCACAATGTCTTTATATATATCAAATAAATACTGCTTGTCAAGGTCCAAAACAGGCCCGAAAACCCGCATATTACCGGCGAAAATCTGCGTCTGACATAACCGGGGGGAGCTGTATGTTGATGCTTTTTTCAACGAGGAAAGGAAAAAGGCGCCGGCGGAAATCGGGAATAAAAATGAACCATATGGCGAGGGAAATTACCTTTTTGTTGCAATAAACCTGCATGTGTGGGAAAAAAGGAGGAAGTACCGTGAGGAGGATGAGATGGAAGATTCAAGAAAACAGGCCTTTCTCGATAAAGTAAAGGAAGAGCCCTTTCCGAGGCTGCTGGACATCAAGCTGATAGAGGTAAGTGAAGGATACGCGCTCTGCGAGATGGTATATACCGATACGATGGACAACCTCCACGGGATGGCGCATGGCGGCGCCATATTCTCCCTCATCGACGAAGCCTTTGAAATATCGTCGAACAGCCACGGAACGATCGCAATGGCCCTCAACATGAACGTCACGTACGTGCGGGCAGCCGCAAAAGGAAGTCTTCTCAGGGCCGAATCGAAGGAAATCAGCAGAAGCAGAAGAACGGCAACCTACCACATCACCGTTAAAGATGACCATGGGCTCATTGCGGTCTGTCAGGCGCTCGTGTACAGGAAAGACGAACAAATCGGCTTCCTGAAAGGCGAGTAGCTGGACGAACGGGACAAAACCCGGATGATCAGTCCTTCACCGTCTTCCGCAGCCTGATCAGCCCCGCCTCAATCCGCGCAAAAGTCATGCTCTTTCTCTCGAAGGCGTCAAGATCTATCCGGTACTTGCGTGCTACCTGAGCCACTACCGGCAGAGGTTCAGGATCCGCCTTCTTCCAGTAAGGCCTGAGCTCCCGAAGAAAGATATTCACTGTGACAGGACCGACACCGTAGAACATGAGGAGGCGTTTCTCAAGATCAGCCGGGTTTCGCGATTCCCGGTGGAGCCTGTTAAGGCTGCCTTCGTACTCACTATTGAGCATCTCGCAATTTCGGAGGATCTCCCGTGATGTCTTCTCGTCGTAGCGGACATAGCCCCCTTCTCTCATTACAGGATTGACCAGAAAATCCCAGCCTGCCTGAAGGATCGACTGCGGTGAAAGCCGGTCATATTTCTCGAAGGCTTTATAGGTTCTCTCTGCGATCGTCTCCGATATCCTCGCCCCGAAAAGCACGCTCGCGAGAAACCATTTGAACAACTCCCCGTCGCTTCCCTCCTTCAGACGTATGCCCAGCTCTTCCGAATAGAGAATGCTTCTTTTCAACGTTTCTAGGGTAACATCAGCGGTTTCCCTGTCTGATGTCTTCGGAGCCATGTGTCCTCGCCTCAGTGAAGATCAGTCATTCTTAAAGATAAAACCTTTATTCCGGTATCTCAATCCGGCAAAATTGATTTCGTTTTCTCGGGTGATTAAGTTTCAACAGGTTGAAATAACTGCAAGGAGAAGGAATATGAAGAAACAGCTCGACAAAGAGACACTAAAGAAGGAAACGGTACTTTGGAGAAAGATGAAGAACTCCCTCAGCAGGGATGACATCAGGGTGTGCCGGAAGTGAAAGAGCTGAAAGGGGTAGATGTTGCTGGTTCAGCAACGGCAAAAGACACAAGAAAAGACTTCTTTATCCAGTGGCACCTGACGGATCGGTGCAATCTGTCGTGCAGGCACTGTTACCAGATCGGCCCGAGCCGCCCGGAGATGCATCTCTCCACCGCAAGGGAGATCATCGATGAAGTGTCGGACATGCTGGAAGACTGGTCGGAAAGGTATGACATTCACTTCACTCCCAGCTTCAATATCACGGGCGGCGAACCATTTCTGAGGGAGGACCTGTTTGAAATCCTGACCGCCGTCAAGCAGCGGGGCTTCGAGGTTTACCTTTTGACCAACGGTACGGTAATCGACGCTGAAAAAGCAGCGAAACTAAGACCTGTGGTGGATGGGGTGCAGGTCAGCGTTGAGGGACCGGAGGCGGTTCACGATTCTGTCCGAGGCAAAGGGACTTTCCAAAAAGCGGTTCGCGGCGTGGAAAGGCTGCTGGCCGAGGATATCAACGTGAGTCTTAACGTCACCATCTTCCGCCTCAATATGACTCATCTCTCCGGCCTCTTCAATCTGGGGAGCAGGCTTGGGGTCCGAAGAATAGGCTTCTCGCGGCTGGTGCCGAGCGGCCAGGGCAAAAAGCTCGCCGACCTGATGCTCGAGCCCGACGAGGTGCGGGACGTGTATGCCTTCCTGCTCGGGCTCAAAGATCAGAAGACCGAGACAGGTACCGGCGATCCCATCGCCTCACTGCTCCAGGACAACAATACCGACGACGATGCCGGAGACGTCCCTGTTTCGGGATGCGCCGCAGGGGTATCGGGCCTAACCGTTCTCCCGGACGGAACCCTTACCCCGTGCCGGAGATTGCCCATACCTATCGGCAACGTTAACCACGATTCGATCAGACAGATCTGGTCGGAATCGCCTGTGCTCAATCTGTTGCGCGACCGGAGCAGTTACACCGGTGAGTGCGGCAGTTGCAGCCGCTGGGCAGTGTGCAGGGGATGTCGGGCTATTGCGTATGCCCGTTCCAAAGGCCCCCATGGCTTTCTTGGCGGCGATCCCCAGTGTTTTTCGAAAAGCCGGCTCGCGGCGAAGCAATAGAAGCAATAACCGGAGAGAGAAGCCTGTGCCCCGTGACATACCGGTCGGAAACGGCAGTTTTCTCATCGCCTTTGACCGTTCGTACACGATCCGCGACATCTACTACCCTTACGTCGGCAAAGAAAACCAGTCGGACGGCCACCGGTTCAGGTTCGGGATATGGGTCGACGGTAAAATGAGCTGGATAGATGAGGGTTGGCATCTGCAAATGGCATATGACAATGACAGCCTGGTAACCCGGGTCGTGGCGCGCAACGACCGGCTGCACATGGTGCTTCATTGCAGCGACCTGATCGATTACAGGGAGAATATTTACCTCCGGAAGATTGTGGTGAAGAATGCGTTGGAGAAAAGCCGGGTGGTCCGGCTCTTCTTTCATCACGACTTCCACCTTCTCGAATCACCGACGGGTGATACCGCCTACTACGATCCCGATGAAAGAGCGCTGATACACTACAAGGCGAATCGCTATTTCCTCATGACCGGTATGAGAGAAGGAAAACAGGGGATGGACCAGTATGCGACCGGCGTAAAGGAGTTCGGCGGGCTCGAGGGCACGTGGCGGGATGCGGAAGACGGGCTTCTCGAAGGGTCGCCCATCGCACAGGGGTCTGTTGATTCCGTGCTCTCCCTATGGACCGGGGTAGCGCCCGGCGGTGAGAAAACGGTCTATTACTGGATGGCGGCAGGCCGGAACTATGCAGAAGTGAGTGACCTGAATCGCATGGTGACAAGCAGGAGCCCGGAGCATTTCCTTGTCAGGACCGGTTCTTTCTGGCAGGTATGGGTGAATAAGGAAAACTTCGACTTCGCACGTCTGCCCGTCACTGTGGTCGATTTCTTCAAAAGGAGCCTTCTCATAATAAGGACGAATACCGACAAGGAGGGTGCGGTTCTCGCCGCAAACGATTCCGATATACAGACTTTCATCTCAAAGGACAACTACAGTTACATGTGGCCCCGGGACGGAGCGCTTGTCGTTCACAGCCTCGATCTCGCCGGTTATCCGGGCTTGGCAAGGAAGTTCTACGAGTTCTGCCTCGACCTCATGAGCGAGGGGAAAGAGGCGAGCGGGTACTTTCTCCACAAGTATATGGCGGACGGTTGCTTTGGAAGCTCCTGGCACCCGTGGACCAGCGACGGCGAAAGGCGGCTTCCGATCCAGGAGGACGAAACAGGACTCGTGCTCTGGTCATTGTGGTCTCATTTCAACAAAGGGAGGGATATGGAATTCATTGAAGCGGTCTATGAGAACCTTATCATGCGAAGCGCCGAATTTCTTTTGTCGTATCGCGACAGGGATACCGGCCTTCCCCTCCCGTCTTACGATCTGTGGGAGGAAAAATGGGGCATTCATACGTTCACCACCTCGGCTGTTTACGCAGGCCTTGTTGCAGCGGAAAACTTCGCGCTGTTCTTTCAGCAAAAGGAAAGAGCAGATGCCTTCGGACAGGCGGCCGGGAAAATGAAACGCGCCATGGAGACCCACCTCTATCGGAAAGATCTGAAGCGATTCGTGAGAACGGTACTCCCGGCTCGCGACGGTTCGTTTGAAGCGGATCTCACGGTCGATGCAAGCACCTATGCCCCCTTTTACTTCGGTATATTCGATCCCCTCGACGAAAAGGTTGCCGGCACGATGAAGGCCATCGAGGAGCACCTTGCTGTCAGGACTGACGTCGGAGGAGTTGCGCGATACGAAGGGGATAGATACCACGGGAGATCGAGAGAGGACCGGCCCGTTCCCGGCAATCCGTGGATACTCTGCAGCCTCTGGCTTGCTCAATACCGCATCGCTAGCGCCCGAAATCAGGAAGAACTGGATAAAGCGCTTCCTCTTCTGGAATGGGTGATGTCGAGGGCCCTTCCATCCGGTGTGCTGCCGGAACAGGTCGACCCCTATACCGGCGAGCCTGTCTCTGTTTCACCCCTTACATGGGCGCATTCCACGTTCGTCACCTGCGTGCTTGAATACCTGCAGAAGCTCGAGATGCTGACTATCTGTCCGACCTGCGGCATGCCGTCTTACAGGCTTGCGAGAAAAGAGTGAGCCTCATTATCTGCCGCATCTGCCGCACGTTTCCTTGACATTACCCAATGCCTCGCTTACATTCAGAATATCCGGGCTTCACCGGCATGTTGCGAAACGGAGGTTTTTCTGGACTACACAATAAAGATCGGCGGCGAAGCAGGCCAGGGCATACAGACGATCGGCGACAGCCTTGCAAAGGTTTTCGCGAGGTCCGGCTACCATGTTTTCATTCATCAGGACTATGAATCCCGCATCAGGGGAGGCCACAATTTCTTTCAAATACGCTTTTCCGATCAGCCGGTGACCTGCTCCAGGGAACGGGTTGATATCGTTATTGCCCTCGACAGGCCGAGCGTGACGAACAACGAGGACAAGCTTTCGCAAGGAGGGATCATTGTCTACGATTCCTCGATCCTGAAGCAGAAATACGACAAACCGTATTTTCTGGACGTTCCCTTTATCGAGCTTGCGACAAAGAACGGCGGCAGCAGGGTCATGGCAAACACGGTTGCAACGGGCGCAGTGCTGGGCATGCTCGGGATAAAACCGGACATATTTCTTAAGGTCATTGCAGAGCTGATGGAAAGAAAAGGGCCGAAAACGGTCGAAGAAAATCAGCGCGCGGCCGAGCGCGGCCGCGATTTCGCCGTCAGGAACTGCAGCATATGCGCCTTTCAGGCAGCCCCGCTCGGTCAGCCGAACATGTTGATCGACGGCAACACGGCCCTGGGTCTCGGCGCCATTCTTTCGGGATGCAAGTTCTACACGGGCTACCCCATGACCCCTTCTACCGGGATCCTCCTGTATATGGCGGGCAAGGCGGAAGAGTACGGCATCGTGGTCGAGCAGGCCGAGGACGAGATAGCTGCCATCAACATGGCAGTCGGCGCATCCTTTGCCGGAGCGAGGTCAATGACGGCGACAGCCGGCGGAGGCTTTGCCCTCATGGTGGAAGGTGTATCGCTCGCCGCCATGACAGAGACACCCGTCGTGGTGGTGGTAGGTCAGCGACCGGCGCCCGCCACGGGCCTTCCGACACGGACCGAGCAAGGTGACCTGCTTTTCGTTCTCCATGCGGGTCACGGCGAATTCCCCAGAGTCGTTTTTGCGCCCGGGTCTCCGGAGCAGGCTTTCCATCTCACCAATAAAGCCTTCGATCTTGCGGAAAAATACCAGATATCATCGTTTATCCTTACGGACCAGTACCTGGCCGACGGTCAATGGACCTACGAGGGTTTCGACCTCGCAAAGACCGTCTATAAAGACTACCGGCTCCGCGGCAAGGCACTCGAAGAGGCAATGGACTACAAAAGATACAGCTTTACCGATTCCGGCGTCTCTCCCTTTGCAGTTCCGGGTCTTTCAAAAAATCTCGTGGTTGCGGACAGCGACGAACACGACCAGGAGGGTCATCTGACCGAGGACGCCGCGATACGAAGAAAGATGGTACAGAAAAGATTACTTGCAAAACTCCCTCTCATCAGGCGCGAAATATCGCCTCCTCTGCTTTACGGACATACGCAGCCGGAAACGGTTGTCGTCGGTTGGGGCTCAACCTACGGTGTGCTGAAAGAAGCGGTTGATCATCTCTCGGTTCGTGCAAAGATAGCGCTCCTTCACTTCAGCGAGATCTACCCTTTCCCGCTGACAGACGCATTTGACTGGCTGGGCATATTGAAGCGCGCCGAAAGGACCATCTGTGTTGAGCATAATGCGACCTCGCAGCTGGCACGGCTCATGAAGGCCGAGACAGGGTATTCCTGCACCGCAGCGGTAAACCGATATGACGGACGGCCCTATCTCTTGGAGGAGATTTTAGGAGAACTGGATGCCAGACTTACGTGACTATGAAGGACCGGCGCCCGCCTGGTGCCCGGGGTGTGGGAACTTCGGCATACTGAGGGCCTTCAGGCAGGCAGTCGTCGACCTTGGCCTGGAGCCGCACCAATTCATCGTTGTCTCAGGGATCGGCCAGGCCGGGAAATTTCCCCATTACACAAAATGTAATACTTTTAACGGTCTCCATGGCAGGACCCTTCCGGTCGCTACCGGCATCAGGCTCGTGAACCATAAAATACCCGTCATCGCCGTTGCAGGGGACGGCGACTGCTATGGAGAAGGCGGGAACCATCTGATTCACGCGATACGGCGGAATATAGACGTGAAGATATTCGTGCATGATAATCAGGTGTACGGACTCACCAAGGGGCAGGCGTCCCCGACGAGCATGGAAGGCGTAAAAACGAAGATACAGCCCTATGGGGTGCTTTCCGAGCCCGTAAACCCCCTGGCCCTCGCCGTGGCCCTCGATTGCAGTTTCGTGGGGAGGAGCTTTGCGGGAGACCCGGAGCATCTGACCTCGATGATGAAGGAGGCGATCAACCACAAAGGCTTCGCCCTCCTCGACATTTTTCAGCCCTGTGTCACTTACAACAAGCTCAATACCTATGCCTGGTTCAAGCAGCGGGTCTACCCCCTCGACAACTCGTATGACCCAACGGACAGGATAGCCGCCTTTGCAAAAGCCCTTGAATTCGGGGACAGGATACCGATCGGCGTTATTTACCGCAACGACAGGGCGCCTCTTGAGGAAAAGTTCCCCGTCCTTGCCGACAGGCCCGTTGTCGACCGGCCCTTCGATCCCTCTCTTCTTTCGGATATAACCAGGGAATTCTATTAGGAAGAGGATTTAAGGCATTCAAATACCTTGCTCTCGCGCCCTCCGTTCGCTTATAATCCAAAAAACAGCTTTCGCAAGCCATTTCCCGTGCATGGCCGGGGATGAATGGTGAGAAACGAAAAAGTTCGGGATGCGGACTTGAATGGAGGGAGGAGCAAGGAATGAACAGAGCAGCGCTTCAGCAGTGCAACTATGGCGTTTACCTCGTCTCATGCCAAAAGGATGGAAAACTCAACGGCCAAATAGCAAATACGGTGTGCCAGGTTACGTCTGATCCGGCAGCGGTTTCGGTCTGCATAAATAAACAGAATCTCACCCATGACTTTATCGCTGACAGCAAAGTTTTCAGTGTTTCCATACTGGCAGAAGATACGCCCATGCCGTTTATCGGCCGCTTCGGCTTCAAGTCGGGAAGAGAGATCGACAAGTTTGAAGGGATTAATTACCGGGTGGGGAAGACCCTGGCGCCAATCGTGCTTGATCACGCAACGAGCTACCTAGACTGCGAAGTGATAGGCGCCATGGATGTCGGCACTCATACGATTTTCGTGGGACGGGTCGTGGATGCCGAGATGCTGACCGACGGCCGGCCCATGACCTATGAATATTATCACCAGGTTAAGGGCGGAAAATCACCCAGGACCGCCCCCACCTTTGCAGGGACGATTCAGGAAGAGAAAAAGAGCGAAAAGGAGACAAAAGCGATGGCAAGCTACAAATGCATCATCTGCGGCTATATCTACGATCCGGCGGAAGGAGATTCTACGGCAGGAATCGCGGCAGGAACGGCATTCGAAGATCTGCCCGATTCATGGGTATGCCCCGTGTGCGGTGCTCCCAAGACAGAATTCGAAAAGGTCGCATAGAAAGGCAACGCTAAGTGTTAAGTGGAGTTGAAAGACGCCCATTCGAAAGGGCAGACAACTCAGAACTTAGCACTTAGCACGCAACACCGCATATTACGCCCTTGCCTGATCGCCTGCAAAATGCTACATTTAGTGTCCAAAAAAGACAGGAGGCGGGAGCAAGATGCTGTTAGAGACCCAGTTCGCAGACCTCGGAGCACCAAAAAAAGGCAAAGTACGGGATATTTATGATCTCGGCGACAAGCTTCTCATTGTCGTGAGCGATCGCGTATCCGCATTTGACGTGGTACTGCCGACGGGCATACCTGACAAGGGGAAGGTGCTGAACCAGCTCTCCCTTTTCTGGTTCCGGCAAATGGAGGATGTGGTGAAGAACCACGTCCTGGAATCCGAGGTTGACCGGTTCCCTGATCCTCTCAAAAAGTATTCTGATGCGCTTCGCGGAAGAAGCATGGTGGTAAAGAAGGCAAAGCCGTTCCCGGTCGAATGTGTGGTCCGCGGCTACCTGTCAGGTTCAGGATGGAGCGAGTACAAAGACAAAGGGAGTGTCTGCGGCATAGAACTGCCCAAAAACCTCCAGGAATCCCAGCGGCTGGATGAGCCGATCTTTACCCCGACGACCAAAGCCGACGAAGGGCACGATCTGGCCATATCCATGGAACAAACGAAAGACCTGATCGGCGCCGAGGCAGCAGCACAATTGAAACAGCTAAGCATCTCAATATATAAAAGGGCGGCTGCCTTTGCCGAAAAGAGGGGCATTATCATTGCCGATACGAAATTCGAATTCGGCGTCCTCGACGGAGAGACGATTATTATCGATGAAATCCTCACACCCGATTCCTCGAGGTTCTGGTCAGCCAAAGACTACACGGTGGGCCGCGGCCAGGACAGCTTCGATAAGCAGATCGTGAGGGACTACCTGAATACGCTCGATTGGGACAAAACATACCCCGGTCCGGAGCTCCCCCCTGCTATCGTTGAGAAGACAGCCCAGCGGTACCGTGAAATATTCGAGATACTGAGCGGCAGTCGCCTGCGCTGATCGTAGCGACTGCCCCAAACAACACCTTCCGGAAGCAGGGTTCCGCCGCTACCGCTACACGTTCACTCTTATGGGCAGGATGACGGTAGTGATACCGGACCACTGGAGCCTTCTCTGTATGGCAAAAGCGGTTTCATTGTGGAGCAGACGACTTCCGAATCCTTCGTTGCGAAACACCAGCTTGCCCGTAAATACGGTTGATCTGGGGAATTCCTGCGCTATCTTTTCACACAGCTCTGTTGCCGTGTCCACCACATCGGTTGCAACATCCATACGGTAGTCGGCCGGAAAGCCATGTTTGCGCGTTACCTTAACATACTTTTCCAGATCGGCCCTCACTGCCGCCTTCAACGCTTCGACCTCTTTCACCCCCTTGAAAGACCCGGAATCGATCTCGGCAACCGAGACGAAAATGTAGTTCTTGTACAGATTGGGGAAGCTGCGCACTATTGAAAGGAGCGTGTGGAGACCGAAACCGTTGAAGCCGCTGACGAGCTGGATGGCTGTCATGGCCGAAGGGTCGAGCGGTTCCGTATTCATTACCCCGTAAGACGGTATGCCTGAAAGGATCTCGTCGAGTTCCCGGGCGCCACGCCTGACCCTCAGGTAATGGCGCCTTATCAGATAGCATGCACTGATGACGACACCGGTAATGACGAGCGTCAGCCATCCTCCCTCCTGGAACTTCTCGAAAACGGTAACGGTAAGTATGGTAACACAAAGGATAAAACCGATGATGTGGATGATAATATGACGTTTCCACTTCGTTTCCCTGTGCCGGTTTTTGATGAAGAACCGGGTCATGCCGAACTGAGAAAGAGAGAAGTCAAGGAAAACATTAATCGAATACATGATGACAAGGGCGGAGACGGATCCGTGCGTGTAGTACAAAAGCAGAACCGCAGCCGCTCCCATGAGAAGAATGCCGTTTTGCATGGTAAGCCGCTCCGACAGGGCGGCGAAGCGCCTGGGGAACCACGAATCCACCGCCATATTGGCCATGACCCGCGGGCCGTCGATAAAACCCGTCTGGCCCGCGACGACCAGGAGCGCGCCTTCGGAAAGGATCGTGAGGAGGGCGAGGCCGTAGCCGAGAGGCCATTCTCCATACATTGCCCCTGCGAGGACCGCATTGAGCGTTTTTCCTTCGACCGGTTTTATCCCGAACAGCAGGTAGCAGAGAAAAAGTCCGCCCGCAGTGACGGCCAGCGACGTCGCCATATACGCCATCGTCCTCTTGCCCGTTTGCACTCTCGGTTCTCTCATTATCGTCAGACCGTTGGCTACCGCTTCTATACCGGTGTACGTGCCGCCGCCGAGGGAAAAGGCGCGCAGAAAAATAGCGAGAATGGCAAAACCGCCTATCGTCCTGAGGTCTGTGCTGAAATTGTTTTGGAACTCTCTGCCGACCGTGTGCAATTGGGGAATATGACTGAATATCCCGTAGCCGAGCAAAAGCGCGTGAGTAAGGACGAATGTCATGAAAATAGGCGCAAGGAACGTGACCGATTCCTTCACTCCCCTCAGATTAAGTATGACAAGCAGCACTATCAGGAACATGGCAAAGGGCATCCTGAAAGGAAGGAACTGGGGGGGAAGGAAACTGAAAAGGGCATCGCTGCATGAAGCCAGCGAGACGGTAATGGTGAGGACATAGTCGACGAGGAGCGCGCACCCCGAGACAACACCCGCCCGGGGGCCTATGGTATGGGTCGCAACCGTATAGCCGCCTCCGCCGTGGGGAAAATGCTCGATAATCCGCGAGTACGCATAGGAAATGACAAAGACGGTAAAAGCGGTGGCGAGGGCGAGGAGCACGGCAAGATAGGTATGCTGGCCGAGGGCCCGGAAAGCCTCCTCCGGTCCGTATGCCGATGACGAGAGCCCGTCGGCGCCGAGGCCGACCCAGGCGAGTATGGGTATCAGCGAGATGTGGCGAAAAAGAGATTTATCTTCTACATCAAGGGGCCGGCCGACAAGCTTGTGGAACAATCGGTGGAAGCGTCCTATACGCTCTTCCTGATTCGGAGACATATCCTCAATTCTCTACGTTATCAAAATGAGCGTCGCGCGACTCTGCGTTCTCACGCTTTCTGCAACCGTGATCGAAACGAGACAATGGATTCCGCAGTCCTGTAAGCCTCGATGAGGCTTCTCGGGTCCGCAACCCCTTTTCCGGCGATATCGAGGCCGGTTCCGTGGCCGACTGAAGTTCTGACAAAGGGCAGTCCCAAAGTGATATTCACTGTCCTCGCGAAGTCCATTGTCTTCAAAGGTGTCAGCCCCTGGTCATGGTACATGGCAACATATGCGTCGCAATCACGCCTATGAAAGAGCGAGTCGGCAGGGAAAGGGCCCTCCACGCGCATGCCCGATGCCTTTGCCCGGTTGATCGCCGCGCTTATTGCCGCCTCTTCACCGCCCATGATTCCCTGTTCTCCTGCATGCGGGTTGAGCCCGCATACCTTCAGGTACGGTGTCCTGATTCCGAAATCGTCCTTTAAGGCGCGGAAAGTGACGGCTATACAGCGGAAGACATTTTCTGATTCTATCAGGGAAGGCACATCCTTTAAGGGAACATGGATCGTCACGAGCGATACCTTTAATCGAGGGTTCGCCATCATCATCACGTAATCCCTTGTCCCGCCGTAATGGGCGAGAAGTTCCGTATGGCCGATAAACGGGATACCGGCAGACTGGATCGATCTCTTGTTGATCGGGCAGGTGACGATCGCAGAGGCCTGACCTGAAAAAACAAGCTTCAAGGCTTCAATAATGTATTGATAAGAAGCCTCTCCGCACGCGGCATCCGTTTCTCCCGGACGCACCTCCCTTACGATGCCCAGGTCCAGGAATTCCGCGTCCCCGATCGAACCCTGCCCCAACCGTTTAAAGTCAAGGTCCTCACCTTTGAAAACCTGCCGGTTCAAGGCTTCGAGGACCGCAAGATCCCCCACGATGACCGGAACACTTTTCCCGGTGAGCCGGCCAAGCGCTCTTAAAACAAGTTCCCCGCCGATGCCGGCGGGGTCCCCGATGGTGACGGCTATTCTTTTCAGATTTTAACCTCGATGTAAGACGATGATCTTAACTTGCTTATATACTCTTTGTATCTGTTCGCCGATTCTTCCTGAAAGATCCTCTCCCTTATCCTGTCCTTCACGTCTTCAAAGGGGACCGTTTCGCCTTTCCTGGTTTCGATCAGCTTGAGTATATGATAACCGTAAGGCGTCTGGACGATCCCTGTATGGGTACCCGGAATGAGAAGGCTGATGGAATTCCTCAGCTCAGGTATAAGCTCCTCTTTTTTCACAAAGGCAATCCCCCCTTCCAACGAGGGCTCGTCGGAAAACTCCTTTACCACTTCGCCGAAAGGCCTGTCCTTCGCCAGCTGTGCAAAGGCTTCCTTGGCCCTCGCGTTCGCGTCATTTCTCTGCCCCGAAATAAAAATGTGCTGCAGCTTGTACTCATCCTGGGAGTAATCAGCCAGATGTGCCGTATAGTACTCTTTTTCGCGCTTTTCATCTGTCTGGACGTCCTGCGCGAGGGCCCTTGCCAGGAGCCTGTTCTTCAGCAGGCTCCGCTTTATGCCTTCGGTAAAGTCCTTATAAGTGATGTTCTCCCTCTTCAACTGCTCTTTCAGCTCGGATTCGCTGATCATGTTCTGTTTCCGGATATTCTGGACCGTGGACTCCACTTCCTTGTCCGTCACATCGATCTTCAGCTTCCTTGCCTGCTGGCTGATAAGCAGCCCTTCGATGAACGTGTCCAGCTTTTCCCGCAGCTGCAGGCTCCTCGTGTACTCATTCATGGAGGAGTAGCGGCTTTTCTTCTCGATCGCCACGTATTTTTCCACTTCCTGGAGCGTGATTATATCGTCGTTAACAATCGCCACAATCCTGTCGACTACCTCAGCGCCGACGGACACCGAGGTCAGGAGAAGCAGCGCAAGAACAAAAGTGAAGATAAAACGTTTCATTTCTTGGGTACTGCCTCTGTCTTTGTTGATGACGTTTCGGTTTTAGCGGGTGCTGCTTCTGTCTTGGCGGGCGCAGCTCCTTCTTTCTGAGCCTCCGGCTGGGCCTTTGCGTCAGGGGCTGCTTTTTCAGCGCCTTCCGTCTTGGCAGGCGCTTCGTCCTTCTTTGCTTCCTCTTTCAGCACATCTTCGTTGATGACGACTTTCGCATTCTTCTTCAGGTCCTCAATGTACCCCTGCAGCACTTCGGTCTGCTTTTCCTGCATCATCTTCTGTCGTATGAAGTCCTTCACTTCTGCAAACGGCACATAAGTACCCGCCCTCATCCCTTCGAGCTTGATAATATGATACCCCAGCTGGGTTTTGACAGGTGGCGCGATCTGCCCGACCTTGGTGAGCTTGAATGCGGCCTCTTCATATTCGGGGATCAATGTTCCTTTCGGATGGTACCCGATATTGCCTCCCGTGGTCTTGGCGCTCGGATCAATCGAATACTTCTTGGCCAGCTCGGCGAAATCCTCGCCTTTTGCGATCCTGGCCTGGATCTCCTTGGCTTCCTGCTCAGTCTTTACGACGATCTGCCTGGTCTCTATCTCCCTTTCTTTTTTAAACTCTTCTTTGTGGGAGTCGTAGTACTTCTGCAGATCCTGGTCCGAGAACTTGGACTCGGTGCTGACCTTCTTTTTGAGCAGCGTCTCTATTATCAACTGTTCTTTTATATCTGAAAGACGGTCCTGGAATTCCTTGTCCTTCTCGAGGTTTTCCTTCTTTGCCTCTTTCAGGAGAAGCTTCTTTACCACCAGCCGGTCGAGGAAATTCTTCTTGCCGCTCGGGGTAGCTACAAGCATCTTCATGTTCATGGGGATCTTGTCCAGCTCGCTGTTAAACTCTTGCATCGTGACCTTTTCTCCGTCGATCGTGGCCACTACTTTACCCTCTTCTTTTTTCGAACAGGCAAAAAGTGGCAAAAACAGAAGGAGAAGGACTAGATATTTTTTCATTAAACACCTCATTTTTTTGTCTTATATCATACCGCAACAAGCTGCTTCAATACATTTCTTGTTGTGCTTACAATATCTTCGGGCTGCTGATCGTTCTGAATTACAATCCGTCCGTCCGGCAGTAGCTTCACACGGCCTTTGTCCTCTTTTACCATCTTAAGGATCTTTTTCATGTCTAATGGTGTGTGATCGGTCACATGGAGGATAACTTGTTTGCCCGCATACTCCAGCCGCCTCACCTTCATTCTTGTAAGAAGCGTCTTAAGGCTTATGATTTCAAGCAGGTTCCGGAGGGGGTCCGGGATCGGTCCATAACGGTCTTTCAACTCCTCCTCCATGCCTGCAAGCTCGTCCTCGGCCTTGATCTTCGAGAGCCGCTTGTACGTGAGAAGCTTGCTCGTCTCGTCGCCGATATAGGAATCAGGTATAAAGGCGCTCAGGGGAAGATTGACCTCTGTCGCCGGCTCCTCTTCCTGTCTTCCCTCATTCCTCAGTTCTTTGACGGCCTCCTCCAGCATGCGGCAGTAGAGCTCGAAACCTATGATATCGATATGGCCGGACTGCTCCTTCCCGAGCAGGTTACCGGCACCCCTTATCTCCAGATCATAGTTGGCCACCTTCAACCCGGACCCCAGCTCGGTCATTTCCTCCATGATCTTGAGCCGCGTCAGGGCATCTCTCGCGAGCACCTCTTCCCTGGGCACCAGCAGGTACGCGTAGCTCTGCTTCGTGCTCCTGCCGACCCTGCCCCTGAGCTGATAGAGGTCGGCAAGGCCGAACCTGTGGGCGTTGTTGATGAAGATCGTGTTGACATTCGAGATGTCGAGGCCCGATTCAATAATGTTCGTAGAGAGGAGGAGTTCCAGTTTGCCGGCGATGAAGTCGAGCATGATGTGCTCCAGTTGCTTCTCGTTCATCCGGCCGTGGGCCACTGCCATCTTCACCTCAGGCAGAATCTTCTTCAGGTGTTCGTAGACGACGCCGATATTGTAGATCACGTTATGGACAAAGAAGACCTGGCCTCCCCTCTGAAGCTCGTCCATGACGGCCTTTCTGATCACGCCGTCGTTGAACTTCAGTACCTGCGTCTTTACCGCAAGCCGGTCCAGGGGAGGGGTATTGATAATGCTGAGGTCCTTGATCCCGGTGATTGCCATGTGGAGGGTCCTCGGGATAGGGGTTGCGCTGAGGGTGAGCACATCGACGTTCTTTTTCAGGAGCTTGAGCTTCTCCTTGTGCTTCACGCCGAAGCGGTGTTCCTCATCGACAATGAGCAGGCCCAGGTCTTTGAACTGGACATCTTTCTGAAGGAGCCGATGGGTGCCGATGACCATGTCCGCCCCACCCTTCTTCAACTGCTCGATGCTGCGGGCCTGCTCTTCCCTGGAGCGGAACCGGCTCAACATTTCTATGGTAACCGGGTAATCCTTGAACCTTTCGGAAAACGTCTTGTAATGCTGCTGCGCGAGGACGGTGGTCGGGACAAGGAGCGCAACCTGCTTGTTGTCGATCATCGCCTTGAAGGAAGCCCGGATGGCCACCTCCGTCTTCCCGAAGCCCACATCGCCGCACACGACCCGGTCCATGGGCCTCTCCCTCATCAGATCGTCCAGGACCTCCCGGATGACCCGTGTCTGGCCCTCGGTCTCCTCGTACTCAAACCGTTCTTCCATCTCCCGGAAAAGCTCGTCGTCGGGCGGGAATGCGTGGCCTTTCGCCAGCTCCCTCTCCGCGTAGAACTGGATAAGCTCCTTCGCGATGTCCTCAACGTACTTCTTGACCTTCTTCTTGGCGTTCTTCCAGTAGCCGGCGCCCAGTTTGTCGATCTTGGGCCTCGACTTCTCGCCGCCTATATATTTCTGGACCAACTCCAGAGAGTCGACAGGCACGTACAGCTTATCCTCGTCCTGGTACTCGATCAGCAGAAAGTCCTTCTCGCAGCCGCCGACCTTTATCTTCTTGATGCCCTTGTACACACCTATGCCGTTATCGACGTGGACGACATACTCTCCGATCGTAAGGTCCTTGAAAGAATTGAGGAATTCGTCAGTCCCCTCCCATTTCTGTTTCACGGCGCGCTTTTTCGGGCCAACAATATCTTCTTCCGTAAGGATGATTATGCTCTTCGTCCTGAAGCCCCTTCTGAGCGGGCCGATCACGATGCCCCATTCCTTCTCTTTTTTGAGGGACATGCCGTTAAGAATGGGAAGGGCTATATCGTAGTTCCTGAGGATCTCCTGCAGTCTTTCGCCTTGATGACGATTTGCAGCAAAAAGATAGACAAAAGGATGTGAGGACCACTCCCCCTTCAGCTTTTCCGTCAAGGACCGGAAAATCTCCGTCCTGCGGGCCTCGAAAATCTCCCGCAGGTCCTTATTGGACACCGCTTCCAGGACTTCCCCCTCCTCATCCCCTTTTATGCCTGACACATCGATATTGAGAAGAGAAAGAAATCTGTCCCTGATCGCGTCGGCGTTGCCCGGTGGTTGGTCATCGGCACTTTTCCGGGTAAACGTATCGAGGCCCTTGTGCACTACCACTCCGTTCTCCGGCAGGTAGTCCATGATCGTGATGTCGCCATCCGGAGAGAGGCGCGCCGGGATAAGGATGCACCGCTCAATCTCACCCTGCGACCTTTGGCTGACAGGGTCAAAGAGCCTGAGAGAGTAGACCTCGTCACCCAGCAGCTCAATGCGGATCGGCTTGGGTGAGGACGGAGGGAAGACGTCCATAATAGCCCCTCTCCTCGCAAACTCACCCTGTTCCCGCACGAGGGATGCCGGCTCGTAGCCCGCCGAATAGAGGTAATCGACCACCTTTTCCTGAAAAAGGGTCTGGCCGAACTCCACTTCAAACGACTTTTCCCTTAACAGCCTCGGCGGAAAGAGCGGGTGATCAAGGGCGGCCAGCGGGAAAAGACCGATAAAATCGGCTTCGTTGGTAAGGCGGTAGAGAAAACTCAGCCTTTTTGCCTCATCTTCCCTTTCGAAAATTCTGTGACTGTAGACGGGAAAATAGCTCACCTCCCTGCCCGCAAAGAATTCCATCTCTTCCTTGAGGAGCAGGGCCTCGTCCTCGCTCTCATAGAAGACCACGACTCGCCGGCCCTGGATTTGCGAGACGAAAAGGGAGATGAAAGACTCGATCTTTCCGGTTATGTATATAAAGCCTTTGTCCGGTAGCGGATACATATTATCTGGATAACAAAGAGAGGCGGCCCCTGGCAGCCGCCCTCAAATGAGGATAATTATATCAGTTTTTTCGGGGATTATCAGTAGTAGGGAAGCGAGCTGAGTGAGTCAGGTAGCGCGACGCGCAAGGTAAGGTGCCGTTCCTCTCATCCTCTCAACTTCTTATCTTCTCAACTTCTCAACTTCTTGTCTCTCACGGTCCCGGCAGGACGGTGAGCGTCCTCGAGTATTCCTTCATCACGGCACGCGTGAAGCGTCCATCGGGCTTCATCTTCTTGCCCGCCTGGGCTCTGGCCTTTGTTGATCCGTTGTTATAGGCGTGCAAGGCGTACGGCAGGCTTTCAAAAGCGTCAATGAGTTTTGAGAGGTGGTGCACTCCGATCTTTATGTTCTTCTCCGGCTCATGGAGCTGGGAATCCCCCTTCCACTCCATGCCTATGTCCTTGGCCACGGTCTTCGCGAGGGAAGGCTTTATTTGCAGAAGTCCGATGGCGCCCTTTCGTGAGACCGCATCGTGTTTGAAGTTGCTCTCGACTTTCATGAGCGCCAAGATAAGCCGGTAATCCACGTTGCATCTTCTCGATTCAAAGAGTACATGACGGGCAATGGCCCTCAGCCGGTCGTCGCTCAACTTCACCTTCTCATTCTTGAGATACGTCACGATTTCCCCGATGGTCTTCTGATAACGGCTCGTCTCTGTCCCGGCATTCGCCGGACAAAGCAAAGAACATAACAAAATAGCCGTAATGAGACAGGTTCGTATTACCCTGCAGCAGCCCATAAAATAAAGCATGGAGCCGTGCAGGACAAGTGTCAATCCGACCGGTGAGGCGCAGCCCGACCCGGAGAAAACAAAAACCCTTTATTATGAATGGAAAACCGAAGAAAACGAGAAAAGGGCTGCAAACCAAAAGAATGGACGCGATGACTTTAGTATCAGGATATTTCACCAACATACATACCCTGAAGAACAAAGCCGTATCAGGCGATGCCTGACAATCAATATATGTCCGGCCTGCCCTGCCCGCGCTCCTCCCAAAAACTTACTTCCCTTATGTTATAATTTACCACCTTTGGGGTTTCCAAAACGGCCCGAATTTAACTTGTAAGCATGATCGTTTTACCCCCACGAGGAGATATATGCACGATCCGGCGTTTTTGAAAGAGATGGAAGAGAAGAGCGGCGAGCACATAAGTACCTGTTATCAGTGCTATCGCTGCACGAACGGTTGTCCTGCCCTGGCAGAAATGGACCTGTACCCCCACAAGCTCATCCGCCACATTATCCTCGGCAACAAGGAGAAGGTGGTTGGGGCGAAGACTCCCTGGGCCTGCCTCCAGTGCTATACCTGCAGCGTGCGGTGCCCCAATGACATCGATATTGCCCATGTGCTCAACACGCTGCGGAAGGTGGCGGCTGCCGAGGGCAAGGGGACCCGGGACGATACGTGGGTTTTCGACAAGCTTTTCCTCGACAATGTGGAGAAGCACGGCAGGCTCAACGAGACGGAAGTGATGATACGCTACAAGCTGGCGAAGAAAAATCTTTTTGACATGAACGATGCAGGCATGGGCATGCGCATGTTCCTGAAAGGCAGGATGGGCCTCAAGCCGCACAACATAAAGAGCAAGGCCGATCTCAAGAAAATGTTCGAGAAGCTGAAGGGTTAAGGTAATGAGAACGCTCTCCTACTATCCCGGCTGTTCCATGAAGGCCGGAAGCAAATTTTACGAGGCTTCGCTGAAAAAAGTCCTGCCCGTCTACGGCATCGCCCTGAAAGAAGTGGATGACTGGTCCTGCTGCGGCGCTTCTGCAGCCCACACGGTAAGCGAAATGGCAGGCTACGCCCTCGCGGCGCGCAATATCGCCGCAGCCGAGCCGGACGGCCTCGATCTGGTGGCGCCCTGCTCCGCCTGCTACAGCCGCTCAAAGATCGTCAACGAGAAGATGCGCGAGGACCGGGTGCTTCAGGAAAAGATCAACGAGGTGATCGAACCTTTGAAATGGACCGGCTCGATAGAGGTCAAGAATATTGTCGAGATATTTTCGGACTACGTGGGTCTTGCCGAAATCGCCCGCAAGAACAAGTACGACCTCTCGGCGCTTAAGATCGCACCTTATTACGGCTGCGTCCTCACGAGGCTGACGAGGGTCAAACCTTTTGACGACCGGGAAAACCCGGAGAGTATGGATGACCTCCTCGGCGCCCTCGGCGCCGGCCTCATCAACTGGCCTTACAAGATGGAGTGCTGCGGTGCAAGTAAAACGATCACCCACCGGGAGACCACAAGAAGGCTGTCCGACAAGATCATGGATATGGCGATCAACAGGGGCGCTAACGTCATTGTCACGCCCTGCCCGCTTTGCCAGATGAACCTTGATCTCCTGCCGTCCCTCGGCAGGACTGCGCCGTCCCTGCCCGTCCTCTTTCTCTCCGAGGTCTTCGAACTGGCCCTTTTCGGCCGGTTGGCAGGGCGAGGCTCCCATATGATCGCGACCGATACGGTGCTTTCCAGGGTGAAGGAGGCGGCGTGATATGGAATTGCAGGAAAAGCTCGATTTCATCAAAACATATGACCCTGACGGCATGGAGCGGCTGAAACGTCTCCTCGATAAAAAGCCTTACCTCATGGACAAGAATGTTTACGGCGAATGTTTCACGGAGCGGCAGTTCAATCTCGTCTTCGATCCCCTTCTGAAGGCCGCCTATGACCGGGCGCGCATCCTGCAGGCGATCGGCGAAAAAGAGAGCACGGTGCCGGCCCTGAGCGGGCACCTTGCCATGGAGTCCTTCAAGGTGTTCGAGTATGTCAAAGACCTCCTCAAGAGAAATCAGATAGAGATCGCAGGATTCGAGGACAGAAACCCAACCTACAGAAGAAAGTAAAAGAAGAGCGAATAGAGCATGGCAGACAAGGTCGGAAAAGTATTGGTCATAGGCGGCGGCATCGGGGGGATGGAAGCCTCCCTCAACCTGGTTGAGGCCGGGTTCAAGGTCTACGTGGTGGACGAGAAGCCCAACATCGGCGGTACAATGGCGCAGCTCGACAAGACCTTCCCCACCAACGACTGCTCCATGTGCATCATGGCGCCCAAGCTGGTGGAAGTGGGTCGGAACCCGAACATCGAACTGCTGATGGGGACCGAGGTGGTCCGCCTCGAAGGCGAGCCGGGCAACTTCCAGGTCGTGCTCAAGCGCCGTCCCCGGAGGATCCTCAAAGAAAAATGTACGTCCTGCGGTCTTTGCGCACCCCATTGCCCCCTCGAGGTGCCGGCCGACTACAACGAAGACATGTCCCGCCGGAGCGCGGCGTACATCAATTTTCCCCAGGCCATCCCTTCGACCTACAGCATTGACCGGGAAATCCCTCCCTGCGTCAATCGCTGCCCCATCAACCTGAATGCCCGCGACTACGTAGGCCTTATCGCCCAGGGCCGGTTTCTCGAATCCCTTGACGTGATAAGGGAAAAGCTGCCCTTCCCCGGCGTCATCGGCCGTATCTGCAACCACCCGTGCGAAAGCGCCTGTCTCAGGGGCGAAAAAGTGGACCAACCGCTCGCCATCTGCGCGCTCAAGCGGTTCGTGGCCGATTACGAAGTGGGCAAACGGGAGATTCCCGTCCCGGAAGTAGCGCCGGCGAAAGGCAAGAAGGTTGCCATAATCGGCGGCGGCCCCTCCGGCATGGCGTGCGCCATCGAGGTCAGGAAAGCGGGCTGCGACGTCACGATCTACGAAAGCCACGAAAAGCTGGGCGGCATGCTCTACTGGGGCATCCCCGCGTACCGGCTCCCCAAGAACGTGCTCGAACGGGAGACGTCCGTCATCGAGAAGATGGGCGTGGAGGTACGCTACAACACGCAGGTCGGCAAAGACATATCGCTGAAAGATATCCATGGACGGTTTGACGCGGTCTACATCGGTATCGGCGCCCAGGGCGGCAGAAAGCTCGGCATCCCGAACGAGGATACTGCCGGCGTGCTGAGCGGTGTCGAATTCCTGAGAGCCGTGGCGAAGAAGCAACCGATCTCCCTCGGCGGGCGGGTCATGGTGGTGGGCGGCGGGAACGTGGCAGCCGACGTTGCCCTCACTGCCAAACGGGTAGGCGGAAAAGAAGTCTCCCTGGCATGCCTCGAAAAGAGGGAAGAGATGCCTGCGAGCACCGAGGAAGTGGCACAGATGCGGGAAGAGGGCATTCTCATTCATAATTCCTGGGGCCCCCAAGCCGTGCATGCGGTCGACGGAAAGGTCAAAGGCATCGTCTTCAAGCGCTGTACCTCGGTCTTTGACGATGAGGGAAGGTTCAACCCTGCCTTTAATGAGGGCATCACCAAGGAGTTCACGGTCGATACGATCATCCTTGCCATCGGCCAGTCCACGGAACCGGATTTCCTTGCGGACCTTGAGGGGCTGGAGGTGCTTCGCGGCGGCTGGATAAAGGCCGACCCGGTGAGCCTGGAGACGACGGTAAAAGGCGTGTTTGCGGGCGGCGATGCGGTCACCGGTCCGAGACTCGCCATCGATGCAGTCGCGCAAGGAAGGGAAGCAGCGGAATCGATCCTCCGGTATCTCGAAGGACGCGACCTGAAAGAGGGCCGGGCTGCAAAAGAGACGGAACTGGTAGTGGAGGTGCCCGAAAACATCGAGAAGCGGTTCAGGGCGATCATCCCGACCGTGCCGCTCTCGGAAAGATCCGGTTTTGACGAGGTGGAGCGTGCCCTCGATGAAATGGCGGCAATGGCCGAAGCGGAACGGTGCCTCAACTGCAGGCGCTGTCTTGGCTGCCGCATTTGCGAGGACGCGTGCAAACCGGGGGCGATCAACTATTTCCAGGGCCCTGAGGAAGTGAAGGTCAGCGTGGGAAGCGTCATTATCGCCACAGGCTTCGAAGAATACGATCCGTCGGTGAGGCCCGAGCTCGGGTACGGCCTTTACAGGAACGTGGTGACAAGCACGGAGTTCGAGCGGATCCTTTCGGCGACCGGCCCGACGAGCAGCATTGTCATGCGTCCGTCCGACGGCAAGATCCCGAAGAAAGTAGCCTGGCTCCAATGCGTGGGGAGCCGCGATAAAACTCACGGATATTGCTCGTCCGTATGCTGCATGTACGCCACCAAAGAGGCGATCATCGCAAAGGAGCACCAGAACGACCTGGAGCCCACGATCTTTTACATGGACATGAGAACCTTCGGCAAAGGGTTCGACCAGTATTACGAGAGGGCAAAAGAGGAACACGGCGTCCGGTATATCAAATCGGCAATCTCGCGGGTCCTTGAGGACAACGCCACAGGCGACCTCGATCTGGTCTATGTGGACGAAGACGGCGAGGTATGTACCGAAAGGTTTGATATGGTCGTCCTGTCCGTAGGCATGAGACCGTCGCCCAGTCTGGGCGGACTTGCCCGCGCCCTGGGCGTCGAGCTCAACGAGCACGGGTTCGTCAAAACTTCATCCGTCAATCCTTTGATCACGACGAGGGAAGGCATATTTGCTGCCGGTGCAGCGGAATCGCCCAAAGATATCCCGGAAACGGTTATGCAGGCAACAGGCGCCGCCTGCGAAGCGGGTTCTGTCATTGCCGGGGTGAGGGGTAAAGATTTCGTCATCCAGGAGTTGCCGGACGAGCGGAATGTTGACGGAGAAGAGCCGAGAATCGGTGTGTTCGTGTGCAATTGCGGGATCAACATCGGAGGCGTCGTCAACGTGCCGGAAGTGCGTGCCTATGCAGAGAAACTGCCGAACGTCGTCCTGGCCGACGACAATCTCTTCACCTGCTCCCAGGACACGCAGGACAAAATGAAACGGGCTATCGACGAACACCGTATCAACAGGGTCGTGGTAGCTTCCTGCTCGCCGCGCACGCACGAGCCCCTTTTCCGCGCAACCATCAGGGAGGTGGGCCTCAATAAGTACCTTTTCGAAATGGCGAATATACGCGACCAATGTTCCTGGGTGCACATGCAGGACAAGGCGGGCGCCACGGAAAAGGCGAAAGACCTTGTCCGGATGGCGGTGACAAATGCCAACTTCATCATGCCCCTCAAGGATCAGCCCATTGACGTCAATAAGAAGGCCCTCATCATTGGCGGGGGCATGGCAGGAATGACGGCTGCCCTCAAGTTTGCCGACCAGAATTTTTACGTCTACCTCATCGAAAAGGAAGCCGAACTCGGGGGTAACCTGCGGCACATCTACCGCACCCTTGACGGCTTGGACGTTCAGGCCTTCCTGAAGGAAACAATCGAGAAGGTGACGAGCCACCCGCTCATCGAGGTGGAAACGGGCGCGGTCATCGTCGATCATTCAGGTTTCAAGGGCAATTTCAAGACGACCATTGCCACGGGCCCTGAAGCAACCCGAAAAACAATGGAACACGGCGCTCTTGTCGTTGCATCGGGCGCGACCGAATTCAAGCCCTTCGGCAGGTATTCCTATGGCGAGGACGATCGGGTCATGACTCAGACCGAGCTCGAGGCGAAGATCGCCGAAGGTACTCTGCCCAGGTTTTCGCGATGTCTTATGGTTCAGTGTGTAGGGTCGAGGGAAGAGGAACGGCCCTATTGCAGCAGGATATGCTGCTCGGTCGCCGTAAAGAACGCCATTACCCTCAAGACAAACGACCCTGCGTGCGATGTGGTCGTGCTCTACAGAGATATCAGGACGTACGGGTTCCTGGAACAATACTATTCAAGGGCGAGAAACCTCGGCGTGAGATTTATACGATTCGAGCCGCAGAAGGCGCCGGTTCTCGATAGAGCGAACGGGTCGCTCCGCATGTCATGTTTCGACCAATCCGTCGGGGAAACGGTCGAATTGGATACGGACATCGTTGTCCTGAGCGCCGCGGTCGTTGCTGCCCCGGGCAACAGGGCCATCGCCGACCTGCTCAAGGTTCCCCTCACCAACGAAGGCTTCTTCTTTGAGGCACACATGAAATTGAGGCCGGTCGATTTTGCCTCGGACGGCATGTTCCTCTGCGGCCTTGCCCACTCACCCAAGAATCTGAAAGAAAGCATGACCCAGGCAGAAGGGGCCGTGGCGCGGGCCATTACCATTCTTTCCAAAGACCGGATGGCGGTTGGCGGTGTCGTTTCCCGTGTCGATGGGGAAAAATGCGCATCCTGCCTCACCTGCGTCAGGGCATGCCCTTATTCCGTGCCCTTTATCAACGAAAAAGGTGAAGCAGAAATCGATATCAGCAAGTGTAAGGGCTGCGGCATCTGCTGCGCCGAATGCCCAGCTAAAGCCATTGACCTGATGCACTATAAGGACGCCCAGATCATCGCCAAAGCCCAGACGCTCTTTGCCCATAGTGGGGGGCAATGAGAACTAGCGAGAGGAAGAGATGGAGAACTTTGAGCCTGAAATCATAGCCTTTTGTTGCGAATTCTGCGGATATGCCGCAGCAGACCTGGCAGGTTCAATGAGACTTTCCTATCCGACCAATGTCAAGATCTTGAAGGTACCCTGTTCGGGCAGAACAGATATTATCCATCTGCTCAAGGCCTTTGAAAGCGGCGCTGACGGTGTCTTCGTGGTGGGTTGCCTCGAAGGGAACTGTCACTTTATTTCCGGCAACCTGAGGGCCAGGAAACGGGTGAACTACCTGAAGAGCATCCTTGACGAGTGCGGTATAGGAGGCGACAGGGTGGCCATGTACAACCTGTCGTCGGCCATGGGGGCACGTTTTGCCGAGGTCGCCCGGGAGTTCACGGAAACCGTGCGCGCGCTGGGGCCGAACCCGGCAAAACCAGGAAAGCGCATGAAAGAGGAAGCGATATGATAGTAGCAAACAGAAAACCTTTTGAAGAAATAATTGAAATGTTGAAGCCCTATTCAAAGGTGCTCCTCCTGGGATGCAACGAGTGCGTTACCGTGTGTATGGCGGGAGGTTCAAAAGAGGCGGCGGTCCTTGCGTCCGAGTTGCGCATGTACCGGGCGAAGGAAGGCAATCCCATAGAAATTCGTGAATTTACGCCGGAGCGGAACTGCGATCCGGAATACGCCGAGCAGCTGAAACCGTTTATCGGCGATTACGAGGTGGTTCTGTCCATGGCATGCGGGTGCGGCATTCAATTTGTGGGCGAACGCTACCGGGACAAAATCGTCCTGCCGGCGGTCAACACCAGTTTCTACGGTGTCACCGAGCAGCACGGCATCTGGACAGAGCGCTGCCAGGGCTGCGGGAACTGCATCCTGGACAAAACGCTGGGTATCTGCCCTGTCGCACGGTGTGCAAAAAGTATTTTCAATGGGCCGTGCGGCGGCTCCCAGGGCGGCAAGTGCGAGGTAAACAAGGATACGCCCTGCGCATGGCAGCTCATCGTCGACCGTTATAAAGAGATGAACATGCTCCACAAATACATGGAACTGCAGCCGGTCAAGGACTGGTCGACGAGCAGGGACGGCGGTCCGAGAAAAAGGGTCAGGGAGGATGTGGCATTATGAGTGCAAGCAATCTTGAAAGAGTGCTGAAAGGCGGCAATTTCGCCGTCACCTCCGAATGCGGACCTCCCCGAGGCTCAAACGCAGACGTAGTAAGGAAAAAAGGCGCTTTTCTCAAAGACGCGGTTGACGGGGTCAACGTCACGGACAACCAGACGAGCGTCGTGAGGATGAGCAGCATCGCGTCGAGCATCATATTGAAGGAGATGGGCTTCGATCCCATCATGCAAATGGTCTGCAGGGACCGGAACAGGATTGCCATTCAGAGTGATATCCTCGGCGCCGCGGCGCTTGGGCTGAACAATATCCTGTGTCTGTCCGGCGATCATCAGACCTTCGGCGACCACCCGACCGCGAAGAACGTCTACGACATCGACTCCATGCAGCTCATTCAGTGCGTGGCCGGTATGCGGGACGAAGGCAAGCTCCTCGGCGGCCAGGAACTGAAGGGCAAACCCGATATGTTTATCGGCTGCGCCGAGAATCCGTTTGCCGATCCTTTCGAAATCCGCGCCATGAGGCTCGCGAAGAAGGCTGCGGCAGGCGCCCAGTTCGTCCAGACCCAGTGCATCTTCAACGTGCCGAAGTTCGAGAAGTGGATGGAAATGGTCCGCGACCTCGGCGTGCACGAAAAAATTTACATCCTCGCGGGCATCACGCCCTTCAAATCGATCGGCGCTGCCCGGTATATGAAAAACAACGTTCCCGGCATGGATGTGCCCGACGAAATGATCGGGCGCCTGAAAGGTGTGCCCAAGGAACAGGTGCAGGAAGAAGGCATCAAGATCGCCATCGAGACCATCGAGCGCGTCCGCCGGATCAAAGGCGTCGCCGGGGTGCATATTATGGCCATAGAATGGGAGGAGAAGGTACCGGAGATCGTTAAAGCAGCGGGATTGTATCCGAGGCCGCAAGCCGTCCCATAGGAAGCGTCCTGACTCCCGGACAGGAACAAAAACGGTCACACCCTGACAACCCGTTTTTCATCGGAGACTGCTGTCACCCTCAAGGCCTCGACCCCGGAAAATCTGCGCCTTCTTTTAAGGTGCGCGGACAATTGCCGAAAAGATAACATATGAGCCAGAATAAGCTGACAGATGTCCGTTCGTGTTACAACTCTTTCAGGTTGAACAACTACAAAATTAGCACCGCCCAGTTTGTCCAGCTTCCTCTCCACGCGTTGCCTACCACTGCACGCGCATTCATGTACGCGCTCCTTTCCTGGAATAGGGGCAAATTGGGGCATGCGTTCAGTTTTCTCAAGCTTGCGAAGGACAATAGCGCAAACCCGGGAGAACTTGCCTGCCTGCTTCATGTTGAAGCAACCTTTCTTTTCTTGAACGGCGATCACCAGACCGCAATCCTTCGAGAGCGCCGGTGCGCTGATCTCGCTCAGACCGAGGGCGATAAGCGCCTCCAGGCCGATGCCCTTTCTCACCTGTCCTCAATATATGAAGTGATCGGAGAAAGGCGCCTCGCCAAGGAATACGAGAGGCAGGCTTCCCGCCTGCTGTTCGAGAAGGAATTCTTTTAAAACCGTTCAGTCCGGGCAGGGCTGAAGATTCTCACCCGTCTCAACAGTCTTCCTTGACATACTGCCTCTCCATCCGCTAACGTTGATAGGTATTGCCAAAACCTTTATGAAAACTGAGCACAAGAATCAAGTAAAGATAAGGGGAACAGGAGCGGAACAGGGGGGAATGTGATTGATAAAAGACATGCCCTTTTGATAACTGGTCCCCCAGACCCTCCGAACCCCTTCTTCGCTCTCAAGTGCTCCACGTCCGACCCGGGCAATGAAGCTCCTTCCACTCGCCTGCGGAACTCGCGCCGCACGCCGTCGGCGTGCTTACCGCTCAAACAGTCCTCGGCGTGCGCCAACCGCGCACCGTTCCCTCCGCTTCAGCCGGGGACCCCGGACGTTCCCGCAATGTTCGCGAGAGAAGGGAATTCTCCGGGTCTGGAAAGAGAGCAATTATCGTTAGGGAAATCTTTAAGAC